>CAJXMP010000058.1 GCA_913056515.1 uncultured Lewinella sp. | reverse complement strand
CCAATCAAAATAACGCATAAGAATGAGCACTATAGAGCTGATCAGCAAAGTAGCCGCAAGTGCATCCCACTGTAATAATCTATGTTGAATCTTATATACGACCTCATCCCGCTTATTGGAAGAACTAGCCTCTAAAGTGGCACTAAAGACACTGCCATCTACATCCTCGAATTCCAGATAGCCATCCGCTATTATTCCCCCTTCAGCGCGCATATCGTACTTTACAATAGTACCGCCACCACCTCGAGGGCGAAATTTGTAATAGCCTTTAAGGAAGGCCATTGCTTTTTTCTTGATTAATGATTCTGTTAGGACTATTGGGGTATTATCCTGCTGCATGTAGTTGAAATTTAATCGTCCACTTTTATATTGGAATAAATTTCATATAATTTACAAACTTCTTTGGCTTCTTTAACATCATGCACCCTTAAAATATCCGCACCATTCTGCAAGGCCAGCATGTGCAAGGCTGTTGTTCCATTTAGTGCATCTTCAGGCTTAATACCTAAAGATCTATTTATCATAGACTTACGAGACAATCCAACTAGTATTGGACATTCTAAAATTTTAAAAACATGTAATTGTTTGAGCAACTCAAAATTATGTTCAACAGTCTTTCCAAAACCAAATCCCGGATCAATAATCACATCTGTGGCATTTAATTGTCTTAATTGACCGAGTTGCTGAATCAAAAATTCCAATACTTCTTGTACGACACTTTGATAATTAGGGGCTTCTTGCATAGTCTCAGGAGTACCTTGCATATGCATTAAAACATAGGGCATTTTCACATGAGGTATGATTTCCATCATAGCATCATCTAATCGACCCGCAGATATATCATTGATTATACCAGCACCTGATTCAAATGCTTCTTTGGCTATTCCCCCACGAATAGTATCTACACTAATGATCGCATTAGGAAAAGCACTTTTTCTGGATTGTATAATAGGAATTACACGACTTCGTTCTTCTTCGTAAGAAACAATCGCCGCACCTGGCCGACTAGACATCCCACCGATATCAATGATATCAGCACCCTCTACTAACATCTCTTCCACTCTTTTTAAGGCAAGCTGTCCTGGATACTTTCCACCGTCATAAAAGGAATCTGGCGTTACGTTAAGAATACCCATAATCTTAGGGCTGCTTAGGTCGACAATTTGACCATTGCAATTCAGTGTTTTGGCAGGATATAACATGTGTTTTTTTCTTTATAAATCTGGATTTGCATTTCCATTTACATCTCCAACTTTAATAGCAACGAAATCTTGCTCTAAAGCATCTCCCTGAAGATCAATAAATTCCAACTCTTCTGGAAATACCGGACTAAAAGGATTCAATGGATCATCAAAAACATAATCCGCTGGAATAAATCTCCAACTGGAATTATTAGGAAAACTAGTCTCTAAGCCTAATATAGCCTTTTGCATAAATACTATATCAAGCGTTGAAACAGCACCATTATTATTGATATCCGCAGCAATTAACTGGTACGGATCTGTTAATGGTAGTAAACCTAAGATATGCTTTTGAATAAATACAGCATCCAAAGTACTAACCCCATTGGTGAGGTCATTGTTCTTTTCACATATTATATTATAATCTAAACCTGCTGCAAGACCAGCAAATTGAAATAATCCATCTGAACTAGTAGTCAAAAGCTCAGCTGCTCCTCCACTTAATTCAACTTCAACATTAGAAACTGGAGATCCTTGATAATTAATTGCTCCACTGATCAGATGTCCACCTGATGAAGGATCTAACATACCTAAGGTATCAGGATTTAAACCCAATGGATCTAACCAATCAGATAAACGATCAGAAGCAGATGAACCATCAGCCCAGGATCTATTGAATCTACCATAATAGGTTATAATTGAATTACAATCATTCGCAAAACCACCAGTTAATTGACCTACAACTTGAGCATGTTCATTTAACATTGGACCACCAGATGAACCCACTTCGAATATGCCTAAATCAAAAGTCAATTCAAACAAATGATCTGCCGGTGCAATAAATAGTCCAAAATCTAAATCACTAGGATAAACAATAGCCTCATCATAATCAAAGGAGATCTTTTTAATATCTCCAACGGGGTGGGCAATTAATACACTGGTATCAGCCAAAGCAGTTGTCTTATCCCAACCAGCATAAACTACATCATATGCATCTGGAACTGCCGCATCTAATTCTACCAATATAAAATCGGATTCCGTCCGTTCTGCTCTTAAAGTTGAACCAAAGATAGTATTGAAATTAGGTGCACTATCTGGATTTGCACAGCCATCAGCCTCAAAACCAAAATCAAAAGTCCATAGATCATATTGAGGACTATCGTTAAAATAACAGTGTTTGGCTGTTAGGACATAAGGCGTCTGATCAGCACTCGTGTTATTCATCAAAGTTCCTGAACACCAGTATGCTGCTTGATCTGTTACAACCGTAATTCGACAAACACTTTTTCTAATATCCTGCCAATTCGTATTGGAAGGACAGTTTACATTTACTTGGCAATCCAAGGCATCTCCAAAACTCAACATCGTTCTTCCATCCTGAATTAATTGACTATCAAAACCATAATCCACACCAACAATCTCCATATCAAATTCATGGACCAATTTCTTTGGAAGTTGAACCTCCATAACCAAACGACTCCCCATTATAAATCCACTATACAAACTACCTCCAGCGCCCAATTGCTCTGCAGTGTAAGGACCTAAATATTCATTGGAATTTGGATGAAGGAAAAACAACACAGAACCAGCTGGCAGATTAACATCTTTTAATCTTAAAGCCAATGCTTGAGCATCCTTCGCCTGAATAGCGTAGTATAAATATTGATAGAATGAATCTTCCTCCTGAATAGCATGCTCATAAACTGAAACGTCTGTATAATCTTGCTTTACTGCGATACTATGATTCAATGGATCGGAATGAATACTTCGAATAACATCTGACGATACAGGAGTAACCTTGTTATATACTATATCAGATTTCCAAGTTGCATCTTGCTTAAAGAAAGAAGGGGTCTGAGCATAAGCACTTGAAGTACCTAGCACAAATAGTAGCGTGCAAATTATAGCGTTCAGTTTCATAGTTAATCGGTTTATGACCGGGAAAGGGGAATATGCAATAAATTTTATTCGCAAAATAGACCCAAATATAGGGAATTATACCCAATAGCCTTATAAACGACAAAAGGCTACCGAATTGGTAACCTTAGGAAATATGTAGCCCGTAGGGGAATCGAACCCCTGTTTCCAGGATGAAAACCTGGCGTCCTAACCCCTAGACGAACGGGCCAAAATGTATTAATCTTTGAAACTGCTTAGAAATGGTAGCCCGTAGGGGAATCGAACCCCTGTTTCCAGGATGAAAACCTGGCGTCCTAACCCCTAGACGAACGGGCCGCTTCTAAGTAAAAAAAACAACTTTTACATTGCTTTTTTGTTTATAAGATATCCTTTTCTTTAAAGGCGTTGCAAATATAGACTCTATGCTCCAAAATCAAAAGAAAAGTTTAAAAAATTTAACTAAATTTGCTTTTCCTAACCACGATAAAATCGCAAGAGATTTAAAGCCAGAGCTAAATAAAACACCTTTAACTCATTTTATTTACATTTAAACAACTAAGTTAAATGACTAAGCGTATTGCGATTAACGGATTTGGAAGAATTGGTCGACTAGCATTCCGAAATCTTCTTCAAAATGATCAATTGGAAGTTGTAGCGATCAATGATCTAACCAAAACTGACATCCTAGCACATCTACTCAAGTATGATACTGCTCAAGGTAGATTCCCAGGCACAGTAGAAACTGTAGAAGGCGGATTGAACATCAATGGAAAATTCATTCGAATTCTTAGCGAGAGAAATCCAGAGGATTTACCTTGGAAAGACATGCAAGTGGATATTGTTTTAGAATGCACAGGAATCTTTAGAACTAAAGATGCTGCCTCAAAACATATTACTGCTGGAGCACAGAAAGTAATTATCTCTGCACCTGCCAAAGGAGAAGGCGTTCAAACTATTGTATTAGGTATCAACGACGATACCCTAGATATGAATAACAATGTATTCTCTAACGCTTCTTGTACTACCAACTGTTTTGCACCAGTGGCCAAATTAGTGGATGATAATTGGGGCGTTGTAGCAGGTTCAATGACGACGATTCACTCCTACACCTCTGATCAAAGAATTCAGGATGCGCCACATGCAGATTTGAGAAGATCTCGTGCAGCAGCGCAAAACATTTTACCAACTTCTACAGGTGCGGCTATAGCAACATCAAAAGTAGTTCCTTCGGTTGCTGGTAAAATCTCTGCTATTGCGTTCAGAGTCCCGGTTGTAACAGGTTCTATCATCGAATTCAATTGCGTAGTTGAAAAATCAACAACTGCTGAACAAGTGAATGCAACATTCAAACAAGCCGCTGATGGTCCTTTGAAAAACATCATGGAATTTCAAACAGATCCTATCGTAAGTTCAGATATCGTAACAAATCCACATTCAAGTATTTTCGATTCGCTAATGACAGAGGTGAATGGAAATATGATCAAAGTGGTAAGTTGGTATGATAATGAAGCAGGATATTCAGCTAGAATTGCAGATTTAACTGGAATAATCGCATCAAAACTATCATAAACATCTATGCAATCTAACTTCAATGGAAAAAAGGTGCTCATGCGAGTGGACTTCAATGTTCCACTCAATGCAGAGCACCAAATTACCGATGATACCCGTATTCGAGCAGCTATCCCAAGTATCCAAAAAGTTTTGGATGGCGGTGGCGCTCTAATCTTAATGTCTCATTTGGGTAGACCTCAAAAAAAGAAACTAGATGACGGGTCCATCGATGTAAAAAAATTCACCTTAAATCAGGTGACGGCTCATCTATCTAATCTACTTGGATTAGAGGTCAAATTTTGTCCAGAACTCGTTGGTCCTAAAGCTAGTCAAGCTGCAGCAAGCCTGCAGCCTGGTGAGGTTTTATTGCTAGAAAATACCAGATTTGAAGCTGGAGAAAGTAAGGGAGACGAACACTTAGCAGCTGAATTAGCAAAACTAGGTGACTTTTACATAAACGATGCTTTTGGTACAGCACACAGAGCGCATGCATCCACTGCTATTGTTGCGAAACATTTTGATGCAGCCAATAGGTCATTTGGTCTACTCATGGAAAAAGAGCTGATTAATGCCGACCAATTAATAAAAGCGACCGCTAAACCATTTACCGCTATTGTAGGTGGTGCGAAAGTTTCTGACAAAATTGGTTTAATAAATACGCTCATCGAAAAAGCAGACAACATCATTATAGGTGGTGGTATGGCATATACCTTACTAGCAGCACAAGGTGGACAAATTGGGTCCTCGCTTTGTGAAACGGATAAACTAGACATGGCAAGGGATCTCCTTGCGCAAGCTAAATCAAAAGGTGTTCAGATATACCTCCCTGTTGACTCTGTTGTTGCTGATGCATTTGATAATGAAGCAAATACTAAAACAGTCAACAGTAATGAAATCGAATCCGGATGGATGGGCTTAGATATTGGGCCTGAGGCTATTGAGACCTTCAAAAAAGTAGTGCTCGATTCAAAAATTATCCTTTGGAACGGTCCTATGGGTGTTTTTGAGATGTCCAGCTTCGAGAAAGGAACCTTATCCTTAGCCACAGCTGTAGCTGAGGCCACACAACAAGGTGCTTTTTCTTTAATTGGAGGTGGTGACTCTGTTGCCGCAATCAATAAAAGCGGTTTGGCAGATCAAGTGTCTTACGTATCCACAGGAGGTGGTGCGATGCTTGAACTTCTAGAAGGAAAAGAGCTACCTGGAGTAGCAGCTATCAAATAAAAAAAAGCGGTTCCACCTGAGTAGAACCGCTTTTTTTATACTTCATATTGTTCTTTGTAATAGTCTTGATAAGAACCATTTATAATGCGTTCTAACCATTCTTTTTGCTCCAAATACCATTGTGCTGTTCGCTGCATACCTTCCTCCATCTGCACCTTTGGCACCCAGCCTAAGTCTTCTTTTATTTTTGTAGCATCAATAGCATATCGTCTATCGTGACCTGGCCTATCTTTTACAAATCGAATGAGTCCTCTAGATTCCCCTTTGGGCCTACCTAAAATTTCATCCATACTATCGCAAAGCAATTCAACTAGATCAATATTCTTCCATTCATTATCTCCACCAATATTATAAGTCTCCCCTATCTTTCCTTTATGAAATACAACATCAATAGCTTCTGCATGATCTTCAACCCAAAGCCAATCACGAGTATACTTACCATCTCCATACACTGGCAATTCCTTTTTATTCTTGATGTTGTTAATCATCAAAGGAATTAATTTTTCTGGAAACTGATAGGGTCCATAATTATTGGAACAATTGGACAACTTAACCGGCATACCATAAGTGTGGTAATAAGCCCTAACCAAATGATCCGAGCTTGCCTTAGAAGCTGAATAAGGTGATCTAGGATCATAAGACGTTTCTTCAGTAAAAAAGCCTGTTTCTCCTAATGAACCGTAAACCTCATCCGTTGAAATATGATAGAAAATTTTTCCCTCAAAATCATCTTTCCAGGCATGACGAGCTGCATTTAAAAGGGTAACCGTTCCTACGATATTCGTTTCAATAAAAGACATGGGATTAGAAATAGATCGATCCACATGTGACTCGGCCGCCAAATGCATCACTGAATCAAATTGATGCTCCTCAAACAATGCACTTAATAAGCTACTATTACAGATATCCCCTTTTACAAAAGTATAATTAGGTGATTGATCGAGCCCCCTTAAGTTCTCCAAATTACCTGCATAAGTAAGCTTATCTAAGTTTACAAAAGTATAGTCAGGATACTTAGTAACCATCAATCGAAGTAAATTGGAACCGATGAATCCCGCTCCACCTGTTACAAGGATAGATTTCTTCATGAGATAGAAGTTTTTTGAGGAACAACATTTTTGAAATACTCGTACGTTAATTTCAAACCCTCCGATCGATTAAATCGAGGTTCCCAGTTTAATATTTCTCTTGCTTTTGTAATATCAGGTTGACGCACCTTAGGATCATCCTCTGGTAGTGGTTTGTGTATGATTTTAGCTTCCGGATTTTGAACTAAGTTCAACACCTCCTTGGCAAATTCATAAATGGTAATTTCATCAGGGTTACCAATATTCACCGGCTCTGAATGATCCGATAGTAATAAACGATAAATACCTTCCACCAAATCATCTACATAGCAGAAAGACCTCGTTTGCGATCCATCTCCAAATACTGTCAAACCCTCACCTCGAATAGCCTGCGAGAAAAATGCTGGAAGTACTCGTCCATCATTGACGCGCATTCTTGGTCCATAGGTGTTAAAAATTCTAATGATTCTTGTTTCTACTTGATGGAAATTCCTGTAAGCCATCGTTATGGCCTCCAAAAATCGCTTGGCTTCATCATAAACACCCCTAGGACCCACTGGATTCACATTACCCCAATACGTTTCAGGTTGTGGATGAATCAATGGATCCCCATATACCTCTGAGGTGGATGCCACTAGAATTCTAGCTTCCTTTGCTTTTGCTAGACCCAATAAATTATGCGTCCCTAAAGCACCTACCTTCAAGGTCTGAATAGGCATCTTTAAATAATCAATTGGAGAGGCAGGCGAAGCAAAATGTAGAATATAATCCAAGTTTCCTGGAACATGGACAAATTTTGTCACATCGTAGTTGTAATATTCAAATCGCTCTAAGGGGAATAAATGCTGAATATTATCTAATGATCCGGTCAGCAAATTATCCATCCCGATTACATGATACCCTTCAGCAATGAATCGATCACATAAATGAGACCCCAAGAAACCAGCCGCTCCAGTAATTAATATTTTCTTCATGAATTAAAAAATTCTATAACCGTTTGGGAAATATATTCAAGCTTATCAGCATTCATTTCTGTATGTATAGGTAAAGAAATCACCCGAGCGGAAAGTTCCTCCGCCACAGGGAAATCGCCTACCTGAAACCCAGATGCAGCATATCCCTTTTGAAGATGCAAAGGCACTGGATAATAAATAGCACTAGAAACACCTCTTTCTTTTAGAAATTCCATCATCGCATCTCGTTTATCCGCAGGAACAGTTAAGGTGTACTGGTGAAAAACATGCGTTGACCAATCCGTAAACACAGGAGTTTGAACCTGATCTAATTCAGCAAATGCCTTATTATAAAATTGAGCTACTTCTAATCTAGCCTTATTATATTGATCCAAGTAAGGCAGTTTTGCATTCAAAACTACTGCCTGTAAACTATCCAATCTAGAATTAACACCAATGACATCATGGTAGTACTTTTTACTTGATCCATGATTAACAATCATCCGCATTAATCGAGCTAATTCATCATCATTGGTAAAGATGGCACCTCCATCTCCATAGCAACCCAAATTCTTAGATGGGAAAAAGGAAGTCGTTCCGATGTCACCCATCGTTCCGGATTTATGTGTTTGCCCAGAACGCATCTTTACCTCAGCTCCAATGGCCTGTGCATTATCCTCAACTATTCGAATATCATGCTTTTGGCAGATATCCATTAGAGATTCCATATCCACACATTGTCCAAATAAATGTACTGGAATAACACACCTCGTTCTAGGGGTAATCGCTTTCTCTATTTTAGACACATCCATTAAATAAGTGCCGGGCACAACATCTACAAACACTGGCTTGAGATTAAGCAAAGCAATCACCTCCGCTGTAGCAACAAAAGTAAATGGAGTAGTAATTACCTCATCTCCAGCAGAAAGGCCCAAACTCATTAATGCAATCTGCAGAGCATCTGTACCGTTCCCACAAGGAATCACATGTTTTACGTCTAGATATTGTTCCAAAGAAGCAGCAAAAGTTTTCACTACTTGTCCATTAATAAACTGCGTATTCTCTAGGGTATCTTTTATACCATTCAGCACCTCATCTTGGATATGCCTGTATTGACCTTTTAGGTCAACCATAGGCAAAGCATTGTTAAAGGATATTTTTGACATCTATAATTTTACATTTATGCCGTAAATATAAGGCGAATTACCACTTATTGAATTTATTTTATCAACTTTACCTTCATATTTAAAGGTCTTTATCAACTCTAACGAAAATTATGTCAAGAGCGTTTTATCTTTTTCTTTTTATAACATTTAATATTCAATTATTTGGACAAGAGTCTATTAACCTCAATGACAATAGTGATACCATGTTCGAATTGGGATTTGAATATGGCTTTTACCAACCTCAAGAAGACCTTAAATCATACTTTGGAAGACATACCGGAGTAGGTGGCCACATGCAATTTTTGACTAAGAAAAATGTGTATCTAGGCGGTCAACTACAATATATATTTGGGAATCAAGTGCAAGTAGATGCCATGTCGCTTTGGTACGATGAAATTGGCAATGTGTATGGATTAAATTTTTCCTTTGCCGACATATTGACTAAGCAAAGAGGCTTAACAGGTCAGTTGTATGTAGGTAAGTTATTCCCTATTAAATCAGCTAGGGCTAGAATGGGCATTAAAACAACGCTTGGTGTTGGATTTCTACAACACAAGTTATTTATCCAAGAAGATCCAGAAGCCTTCATGCCTCAGCTGGATAAATCAAGACTCTATATTTTTGATCACAAAACGAATGGCATCAGCCTACATCAGTTTGTTGGTTTTCATTATTTGGATAATAATCGCATGCTAAACTTTTATGCTGGATTTGACTTTTTCCAAGGATTCACCCAAAATAGAAGAGACTATAATGTAGATTTAGGTATTGAAACAGCCTTCCAAAGAGTGGACATTGCTACGGGATTCAAAATAGGCTGGATCCTTCCATTCTATATTAATGATAGGTCAGAAAATATTTGGTACTAATGTTATTCTTAAAACTTGGTTCGTGGCTTTACCTAATCGCAGTTCATTTAGCTGCTCCGTTTTATCCAAAGGCTAAGGATGCTGTACAAGGAAGAAAAGGTTGGAAACAACGCTTAGAAAACTTTGTGAGTAAGCACCAAAATCAATCCATAGCTTGGTTTCATTGTGCCTCCGTTGGTGAATTTGAGCAGGGCAGACCTGTGATGGAGGCTTTTAAGACAAAGTATCCTAAATATTTGATTGTTTTGACCTACTTTTCTCCAAGTGGTTATCAAGCAAGACCAAAAGATGGGTTAGCAGACTATATAGATTACATGCCTTTTGACCATTCAAAAAATGCTAGCCAGTTTTTAAATATACTCCAACCAGCCAAAGTCTTTTTCGTTAAATATGAATTTTGGCCCTTTTTCTTGGATCAGATTCAGCAGCGTAAGAATACATTTTATTTGATCTCTGGCATATTTAGACCAGATCAATTCTTGTTCAAATATAAATCTGCACTTCGGCTATTAAGATCATTCGACCATTTCTTTCTTCAGGACGAAAACTCAGCTCATTTACTTGCCACTCATGGATTTGACAATTACACGGTCACAGGTGATTGTAGAGTGGACCGAGTATTGAATAATAAAACGAGTCCTTTTGAAGATAAAGCCATTGCGACTTTTTGTTCCACTCATCCGGTTATTGTTGCTGGAAGTACTTGGCCTAAAGATCAAGCCCAACTGATCCAGCTCATCAAAAAGCATCCTACATGGAGACTCCTTCTTGTACCACATGAACTATCACCCATGCAACTCAAGCATCTAAAAGAGCAACTTGCCGGTACATCCTTTGGATTTTACACTGATCCTAATGTAAACTGGGCAGAAAGGTCCATTATGGTCTTAGATACAATGGGTATGCTTTCCAAGGTCTACAGATATGCGACTGTAACTTACGTGGGCGGTGGTTTTGGAAAAGGTATCCACAACATATTAGAGGCTTCAGTTTATGGTAAACCCGTCATTTTTGGTCCAAGGTTCCATAAGTTCAAAGAAGCCAGAGATTTAAAGCAGCTTAAAGCCGCTTTTTCTTATGAAAAGGAGAATCAATTAGATGAAATATTTGTACAGCTTATGGATGAAAAGGAACAAATGCATATTCAAAAATCACTACTCAAATATTTTGAATCTAATCAAGGTGCTGCAAAAAAAATATTAGACATTTTAAATATTAGTCTCTAATACATAAATTTACGACCTCGAGAGTAGTCACCTATGAATATAGAACAAATAGTTACAGCATTCCAGCAACTTAAAATCGCCGTAGTAGGCGATGTCATGATTGATAGATATATCACTGGATCCATCGACAGAATCAGTCCAGAGGCGCCGGTTCCTGTGCTGAACTTTATGGACGAGGAAAATAGATTAGGTGGTGCAGCAAATGTAGCTTTAAATTTAAAAGCCTTAGGTGCTGAAGTTCATTTATGTAGTGTTATCGGATCAGATGATGCTGGAAAAGACTTTATTGGGCTCTTAGACGATGCTGGATTTCATACAGGCTCTATAATTAGCAGCAAAGATAGACTTACCACCATTAAAACTAGGGTTTTAGCCTCCAGCCAACACCTACTTAGGGTGGATAGAGAGCAAAAACACGATATTAATGACAAAGATTCGTCAAACTTATTGGAATTAATCCGCACTTTAATCCATGAAAGGCAAATAGACCTTATATTGTTCCAAGACTACAATAAAGGTGTACTAACTGAATCATTAATTAAAGATTTACTGAAGTTGGCAGACGAAAATCAAGTGCTTACCACAGTAGATCCGAAAAAGAAAAACTTTTGGGCTTTTGAAAAAGCTAGTCTTTTCAAGCCAAACTTAAGTGAAATTCAAGCTCAAATTCCTTTCGAAATTCGTCCTACTATCGAAGATTTGAATAAAGCAGATAGATACCTAAGAGACCGACTTTCACATGGAATTAGTTTGATTACTTTATCCGAGCACGGTGCATACGTTTCTGATGGAGTAAATAGTTATATTTGCCCAACACAAGCAAGGGATATTGTAGATGTATGTGGAGCTGGTGATTCAGTAATAAGTATAGCCTCGCTGGTATTACCACTGACCCAAGATCTAGAGCAAATTGGCTTACTAGCCAATCTAGCAGGGGGTCAAGTTTGTGAACAAGTTGGTGTTATACCAATACAAAAAGACTTGTTAGTTAACGAATTCATCAAAAATTATGTTAACTAATTAATTGGAGAATAAAATATTAATCATACTTAATCTAGATTATGACTTTTTTTACAAAAACAATTAAAACTTTAGTGCTTCTGTTAGCTTTCGCGCAGGTTTCAGTTGCACAAATCTACAGTGAAGACTTCCAACTGGGAGTTCCTGCAGATTGGACAGTTGGTGACGTATGGATGTGGGGAGATGCTACCACTGCCTCTTCTCAGTATTTTGCTATTCCTGACAATGGCAACTTTATGTATATCAACGATGATGCACTTGGAGATGGTGCACCCGCTGTAAATGAATTAGCTTATTCAGGTGCGATTGACCTTACAGGAGAATCTGGACCTTTATTCCTACAAGCAAATATTTATTTCGAAGATGGTGACTATGGGGCTGATGAGACGATTAAGATATTCGTTTCTGATGACTCTGGCGCAACTTGGACAGAACTATTAAATGTGCCTGGTGATGAAACAGCTTGGCAAAATACTATAGTGGATATTAGTGCTTATGCTGGTGCTGAGATCCACGTAGGTTTCGAATATGTTGATGGCAACGTATGGAACTATGGAGCAGCATTCAATAACGTTTCTATTGTAAACGAAAATCCTGCATTAGCAGTAGATTTAAGAGCAAATGGAAACTGGTTCTCTATGCCTGCAACTTGTATTTCACCACTAGAACAAGCGGAAGTATTCTATCCAATGTCTGATTTCCAAAACGTAGGATCTGAAGATCAGCCAGGAGTTGTATTGAATATTTCATTAGAAGATGAAGCGAACGCAACAGTGTTTACAGATGATATTGAATTCGGTTTACTACAAGTAGATTCACTTGCTGAAAATCAGTTTTTCAATACCTTCACACCAGATGCTACCGGATTCTACAGAGGTTCATATTCTATTTCTGGAGATAATGCAGACGCAGATCCATCTAATAACTTCACGAATGTAAACTTCATGGTTTCTGATACTGTGTTTGCAAATGAGTTCATTCTTGAGGTTGCTAATGGTCAAACATTAGACGTGAATATGGGTGCTAGTACATTCATTAACCCAGCTATTTTCCCTGCAGACGTTCCACGTCAATGGTCAACTGGTAATGTTTTCCATGTAAACAATGGAGCAGATAAATACATGCGTTATGTAACCGTTGCGATGTCCGCTCCTGTTGCAGCTGCTGGACAGAACATCACATTCTCTTTATACAAGTGGACAGATGCTAATGCAGATAATAATCCACAGTTCGATGAGTTAATCACAGCTGGTGTAAGTGCGTATGTTATCCAAGGTGGTGAGGATGGTTTATATTCTCTACTATTTGAAGATATCATCTCTGGAGCACCTGTTGCAATGGAAGATAATACCACTTATATCCTAAACATGGAATATTTGAACTCTTCTACTGATGCAGCTACAGATATTTCAGTGGATATTGCAGTATTTGATGACCTATACTTCTATGGTACTTGGTTTGCACATGCTGAGAATGGTGAGTTAGATGTTAACTCAACTATCAACTATGCAGAAGATAACACTGGTATCATTGGAAAAGACCTTTCAACATTCAGTACAGCTGGATTGAAGTTCTCTCCACTATTGAGAATGTCTATTGGTGATGCAGTAATTCCTGACAATACCACTCAACTTTCTATTGACAACTCTACTAAAGTATTCCCACTTCCAGCAAGCGAGACTGTGAACTTGGAATTAAACTTTGTTGAGACTGTTGAAAGTGCAGTGATTACTATCATGGATGATGCAGGTAAGCAAATCTCTACTATGCAATTGAATGAGGTTAAGAACCAAACACTTGAGTTCAATACTTCTGACTTAGCTAATGGAGTTTACTTCTTCAATATCCAAACGGAACTAGGAACTAGAGCTGAACTATTCATTGTTCAGCACTAATTAGTATCCTTAATTACATAAAAAAAGCTCCGATGAAAATCGGAGCTTTTTTTTATTGTTTGATGATAGTTTTTGTAATACAATCGCCCCTATCTGGGCAAATGACTAATTGATAAATACCAGCATCCCAAGTTGCTGTATTGATATCAAAAGTTGTATTAGATCGAGATCCTTGCTGTGCAACTAATGATCCATGTACATCATAAATTTGAATACTTCCAGTGAAAACTGGTTCATCTATTTGAATAGTGATTTGATCCTTGGTTGGATTTGGAAATACTTGAACTGAAGTCGTTCCACTACCTATTCGAACCATTTCTATATCTGAATAAGACACCGTTCCATCATAATCATATTGAGCTAAACGATAATAGTTGGCTCCTACTGCTGGTTGCTCATGCGTATAAGCATATCTCAACAGCTCCGTACTTTCACCAGCTCCCTCTACATGTGCAATAGGATAAAAATCTTTACCATCTAGAGCATGCTCAATAGTAAAATGCGAGTTATTCATTTCTGCTACAGTAGCCCAATCTAACTCCACACTTTCGCCTTTAGCTGTTGCATCAAAGCTGATCAGCTCAATCGGTAAAGCTGTTGCTAACGGAATAGAAGTACCATCTGTGGCAGGAGTCACACCAGAACCTGTTGAAGGAAAGAATAATTTATGGGAAAGAGATGCTCCAGTTCCTGTAGGATTATCAGTAGGCCAAGAACCCCGTATATCAGACAAATTATCATCCGTCCTCCAGAAAGTAAACGCAATTGGATTTCCAGGACCTGGAGTAAAACTTATATCTGACCAAGCAACTCTATGTCTAATTTCTCCACCAGCACACATCCAAGAAATATAGGCATCTCCTGAAACATTAGGGTCTTGGATCCTAGATTGCCAATTCCAACCTGACCCCCCACTAGCAATATAAAGTTCCTGCGCATTT
>CAJXMP010000057.1 GCA_913056515.1 uncultured Lewinella sp. | reverse complement strand
GTCTGCCAAATCAACTGAATAGCTGGATTAGACTTGAAGAATTCCACATGATGCATCAATGCCTGGTTGATACTCCTCGCTCCTAAGCTTCCGCCAAAAACAAATACCACCGGATTATTGCTGTCAATATTAAAATGAGCAGCCGCATCCGTTGTAGAATGAAGTGGTTGCTGAAGCACACGTCGCACTGGATTACCGGTTTCTACAATTTTTTCTTTTGAAAAGAATCGCTCCATACCTGGATAAGCCACACAAACCTTATCTGCACGCTTACCTAATAATTTATTGGTTATCCCAGGGAAAGAATTCTGCTCTTGTAGCAATAATTTAGTTCCCATCAGTTTCGCCATAAATAGAGCTGGTCCAGAGGCAAACCCTCCTACACCAATGCCTATGTCTGGCCTGAAACGCAGATTGATCCAGAAAGACTTAATTAAACTTGTCAATAATTTAAAAGGGAAGATCAAGTTTCTCGGATTTTTAAGGTTCCGATCAATTCCACTAATCCATAATCCCTTTATAGCATATCCCGCTTTTGGAACACGCTCCATTTCAATTTTTCCTTTAGCACCTACAAACAAAATTTCAACAGATGGATCTGCTTCTTTAAGCTGATCCGCAATCGCCATGGCTGGAAATAAATGTCCACCCGTTCCACCTCCACTAATTAGTACTCTCATTCTTTCTGTCTGCCTTTTTAGATTGTTTACTTGTTTTTTCAACAAACTTGCTTACACTCAATATGATGCCAATAGATATACTCGTAAATAAAATAGAGGTACCACCCATACTTACTAATGGTAGAGGTTGCCCGGTCACTGGCACCATATCTACAGCAACTGCCATATTTATAAATGCTTGCATAACTAAACTCAATCCCAAACCCATCACAACTAAAGCACCAAATGACTTTTCACTCTTTGTTATAATACTTCCTACTCTGAAAAACAGTAACACATAAAGCGCTAATACTACAAATCCACCTACTAATCCATACTCCTCCATAATGGTCCCATAAACTGAATCAGAGTATGGGTGTGGTATCGTGTTTGCAATCACTGAATTACCAGGACCTACACCAAATACCTTTCCATTGGAAATTTGCATTTTGAATTGTTCTAGGTGGTAGTCATTCCCACCGCCGTGAATAAATTCTTGCATTCTGGAAATCCATGTTTGCCTCCTTACCAAATCAGGGAACAAATCCCCCAACAGGATTAAAAAGGCAAACAAAACGATTCCCAACACTAATAGTAAGCCGATATATTTTAAATCTACACGCCCTACAAACATCATAGTGGCAGTAGTTACAAATAGCATAATAGCTGTGGAAAGATCGGAGGGAGCGATCAGTCCACAGATGATTATTATGGGTACAATAATGGGTTTAAAGGCTTTGTTAAAGTCCTTAATGTAGTCTTTGTGTCTAGTTATTTCTCTTGCAACAAATAAAACAAGAGCGATCTTTGCAAAATCAGAAGTCTGGAAGGTCAAGCCGATAATCGGTACTTGAATCCACCTTCTGGCCTCATTGATCGTTGGTCCTAATAAAAGTGTGTATATCAGTAATATCACTGCAAAAACTAGCAAATAAGGGGCGGCTGCTTTGAATCTTTGATAATGCATTGCATAACAAAGGAACATCAAGAAACCACCCAGAATAAGCGTCCCCAAATGTTTAAACAAATAGGACTCGGTATTCCCTAAGCGATATTTGAAGGCTAAAGCTTCAGTAGCACTGTAGACTACCAAAACAGAAATGATAGAAAGCAAAGCCACGATCATCCAAATGACCTTATCTCCTTTCAATGTTCTGTATAAGCTGTTTCCTAATGACATTACTTGGTATAATTTTTTAAAATAATTTCTTTAAACGCTTCTCCCCTATGCATGTAATTCCTAAACAGGTCAAAACTTGCACAAGCAGGTGAAAGCAAAACCTGCATCCCAGGCTTAGCCCAGGTTTGTATTTTTTCAAGCATAGATTCTAATGAATCTGTACTTGCTATTAATGGCACTTTGTTTTCGAAGTAGTTCATGATGGCACTATTGTCTGTTCCAAGCGCAATGATGGCCTCCACTTTATCTTGCACTAATGCATCAATGGTTTTGTAATCATTACCTTTATCCACACCGCCAACAATCCAGATGACCGGTTTTTCTGCTGCATCAAGTGCAAAGAAAACAGCATCAACGTTAGTGGCTTTAGAGTCATTTACAAATTCTATTCCTTGAGATTCAAGAAACAATTCCAAGCGATGTGGGTCATTTACAAATGCATCTAATCCTTGTTGGATAGCTGCTGGACTTAAACCAAGCGTGAGCATGGCTTGTATGACACAACTCGCATTGAATTGATTATGTCTACCACTTAAAGCTCTGTTTGTCCATTCAAAAGACTGTCCCATTTGCTCCACCAATGCCCGATTAACTGCAATGTGTTCAACAAGAGGATCAACTTGATTCAATCGCTCCAAGGTTTTGGTATCATCCCCGTTGTAGATAAATACATCACCTTTGGTTTGATTCATTGTGATCTGTAATTTGCTATCTGCATAGGCATCAAAATCGTAAGCATATCGATCTAAGTGGTCAGGAGAAATATTCAGTAGTATGGAAATATTTGGTCGAAACTGCTTAATTCCATCTAACTGAAAACTACTTAACTCCAGGGCATAAATCTGAGCGGGTTCAAATGCAACTGTCCATGCAAATGATTGACCTACATTACCAACTAAAGCCACATCTTTTCCCGTATGTTTTAGGATTTGATAAACTAAATTGGTAGTGGTTGTTTTTCCATTGGAACCGGTTATCGCAATGATAAATGCATCCGTAAATCGAGCTGCAAACTCAATCTCTGAAATCACGGGAATTCCCTGCTGACCAAAAGCTTGAATAAATTCCAATTGATCCGGGATTCCTGGACTTTTTACTACTTCCGAAAACTCAAAGAACGTTTCAAACGAATGCCCATTTTCCTCATAAGGCACATTTGCCTCTTGTAGCATCGTTTTATATTTTTCTGCTATCGGTCCATGATCTGAAACCAAAACCTGATAACCTTCTTTTTTAGCTAGTAGGGCTGCTCCTGTTCCACTCTCGCCTCCACCCAATACCAACAAGCTTTTCTTCATACACTACCTAATTTTAAGTGTCAGAATAGTCATAACTGCCAACAAGATTCCTACGATCCAGAATCGAGTTACAATCTTCACCTCTGACATGCCTAATTTTTGATAATGGTGATGTAAAGGTGACATCTTCAGGATTCTTCTTCCTTCACCATACTTACGTTTGGTGTACTTGAAATAAGAAACCTGAAGAATCACTGATAAATTCTCTATAACAAATATTCCACAGAGTATTGGTATCAACCATTCCTTACGAATGACCACTGCCAATGCTCCAATGATTCCACCCAATGCCAAACTTCCTGTATCCCCCATAAATACTGCTGCAGGAAATGAATTGTGCCACAAAAAGCCAATACATGCCCCCAATAAACAAGCAGTAAAAACCACTAACTCTCCACTATTTGGCAAGAAATAAACGCCTAAATAATCAGCTGCAATACTGTTACCAGAAACGTAACAGAATACCAATAAGGTAGCTGCAATAATGCCTGAAACCCCTGTAGCTAAGCCGTCTAATCCATCTGTTAGATTAGCCGCGTTAGATACAGCTGTCACAATAAAAATGACCAATGGAATGAATATGATCCAAACCAGTCGCTCTGCATTATCTCCTAGGAAAAACAATACTTGATCGTAGGAAAAACGTTTGTCCTTCAAGAAAGGAATATTGGTCAAAGTAGACTTCACGTAAGCGTATTGCACAGTAGCCCCATCTTCGATTACATCTACCTGCTTTACAATTTCATAGTCATTTGCAACAGCCTCCTCATAATTCAATCTTACCACTACATCATCACTGGCTAGCATGGTAATAGCTACGATTAAGCCTAGCACGATCTGTCCAATTACTTTGAACCAGCCACTTAAACCCTCCTTATTCTTTTTGAAAACTTTGATATAATCATCAATAAATCCGATTGCACCCATCCAAACGGTTGCTAGTACCATCAACAGTACATAAACATTGGATAAATCGGCAAGTAAAAGGCAAGGCACGAGTATGGATAGGATTATCATAATCCCGCCCATCGTAGGTGTACCTTCCTTTTTCTTTTGCCCGTCTAAACCTAGATCTCGCACTGTTTCTCCTACTTGCAGTGCCCGTAATTTGGCAATGATTTTACCACCAAACAACATACTTACGATCAGTGATAGCACGATCGCAAGACCAGCCCTAAAAGTAATATACTTAAAGAGCCCCATCAAAGGGATGTCGTAACTGGTTTCTAGCCATTCGGCTAAGTTGTAGATCATTGTAAGTTAGGTTTCGCTAATGATTGTTTTTCAAATGTTTTTCTATTTCTTCTGCATCATCAAAATGGATGCGTTTTCCTTTTATTTCTTGGTAGTTCTCATGTCCCTTTCCCGCAACAAGAATTATATCTCCAGCAGCTGAGAACTGAAATGCTGTTTTTATCGCCATAGCTCGATCCGTAATAGCTAATACTCGATTAACTTGATCGGCTTGCACGCCTTGCAGCATATCTTTTATGATATCCTCCGGATCTTCTGATCTAGGGTTATCTGATGTTAGTATGACTTGTCCAGAGTAATCAGCAGCAATTTTAGCCATCTGAGGTCTTTTGCCGGCATCTCTATCACCACCACATCCAACTACAGTCCAAACTTTCGCATTGGAAGCATTGGCATCGATTATAGCTTGAAGTACATTTTCCAAGGCATCTGGTGTATGTGCATAATCGACTACTGCTTTTGTTCCATCTGCCCCTTTATACACTTCAAATCTGCCTTTGGCTCCCTTTAATCCACTTAAAACGGTTAAAACCTCTGTCGCTTCCTGCTCCAACAATATAGCTGTTGCATAAGCAGCTAATAGATTACTTCCGTTGTAGACGCCTACCATTGGACTATGAAAGTCCATTCCATTGATTTGCATTTCCAATCCATCTAGTGTATTTGCAATAACCTTACCTCGAAAGGCTGCTACGCGCTCCAAACTAAATTCTTGGATAGATGCTGCACAATTTTGAACCATAACCCGACCATTCTTGTCATCTACATTAACCAGAGCAAAAGCATGTTTCGATAATTGATCGAAGAAGGCTTTTTTGGCTAATATGTATTCCTTAAAAGTCTTGTGGTAGTCCAAGTGATCTCTACTAATGTTAGTGAATACGCCTCCAGTAAATTCTATTCCCCCTATCCTATTTTGATGGATAGCGTGTGAACTCACCTCCATAAATACATAGTCACAGCCGCTTTCGGCCATTTCATGTAATAATGCCTGAATACTTACAGGGTCTGGAGTAGTATGAGTAGATGGTATGATTCTATCATTAATCTTGTTTTCAACGGTGGACAATAGTCCAGTCTTATAACCTAGATTTTTGAACAAATCAAATAATAAGGTACAGATGGAAGTCTTTCCGTTCGTACCTGTTACACCTACTACCTTCATTTGTCGAGAAGGATACTGGTACCAAGCTGAAGCAACTGCTCCAACTATCGCCATACTATTTTCAACTTTCAAATATGTAACGGCCTCGTTTGGCTCGTCTGGTATTCTTTCGCAAACTACAGCTATTGCTCCTCGTTCAATGGCAGCATCTATATACTGGTGACCATCCGTTTGTGTCCCTACCCAGGCAAAAAACAATGATCCTTGAGCTGCTTTCCTGGAATCAATAACCAGATTGCTTATTTCTTTATTTATATCCCCCACTACTTCAAGTGGGTTAATGGCATTAAGTATGCTTCCTAATTCTTGCATCGCTTTAGTTCAATCTTAGTGCCACTGTCTGACCTCTAAGCATAGTTCCTGACCGAATAGACTGATTAACTACTTTGCCCGAACCATTTACTTCTACTTTTAAGCCTAAATTTTCAAGTACATATACTGCATCCCTTAATCCCATACCAACGACACTTGGAACTTGCTCTACTTGAATGTTTTTGTTCAAGAATTGTAACTGTTCTGTACTGTCCTGATCAATCACCACAAATTCAGCAGATTTATTGGGTTCATAATCCACATCGATGGCATCAAATAGATACTCAAAATCAGATTGTGCCCCAATATTTCCTTTCGTAGCTTTAGCAGATTGCACCCAAGTTTCTTCCTCAAATCGCTCAAACAAATCAGGCTTGAGTGTAAAAATTTTATCTGCAATACTGCGAAAGACCGGCAAAGCGACATCGGAACCGTAATACCTTCCGTTTTTTGGTTTGTAGATAACTACAATACAAGAATACACGGGATCTTCTGTAGGGAAATACCCTACGAAAGAAGATTGATATCCTCCTACTGTCGTTCTTCCATTTGATCGCTTATAATTTATTTGCGCCGTACCGGTCTTTCCAGCAAATGTATAACGGTTCGTTTGATACCTTTTGGCTGTTCCATTTAGCACCACTCCCTCGAGAAGTTCTTGAGCTAAACGGATGGTTTTTTTAGAAGCAATTTGCTTCTTGACTACTTTTGGAGGAAAACGCTCTACAGTTTCTCCAAACTTTTGTGTTTCACTAACTAAATATGGTTTCATCTGTCTACCATCATTTGCTACCGTATTGTAGAATGATAGTAATTGCAGTGGTGTAAGTTTAAGTTCATATCCATGAGCCATCCATGGCAGACTTAATCCAGACCAATTGTCCTCTGTGTTATAGGCCTCCTTGATATATGGATCAGCCTCTCCATTGATTTCGACTCCAGTTCTATGATCTAGATTAAATTGTTGTAATCTTTCTATAAAGTCAGCTGCTTCATCTTCTTCGCCGTAATGTTCTTGGACCAGTTTCGCGATGGCCACATTAGAAGATATTTCGAAAGCATGTCTTACTGTAGTAGAATCCAATCCATGCTTAGAAGCATCCACCATTTTCTGATTAAAGAATGTTGCTCTTCCTTTATCTAAAAAAATGGAATCATCTAATTGTACTTTCCCATCTTCAATCAAAGCCATCATTGAGGCTAATTTGAATGTAGACCCTGGCTCTGTAGATGTTCCTACAGCATGATTATAGGTTTCCCAGATTTTTCCTTTTTTAGTTCGGCCTAGGTTAGCAATTGCTCGAATACCTCCAGTCTTAACATCCATTACCAGAGCCACGCCATATTCAGCATTGTGCTCTTTAAGTGCAGCCAACAAACTTCCTTCAGCAACATCTTGGATATCGACATCCAAAGTAGTTTTAATATCAAGTCCACCAGTAGGATCAATCTTGGAAAAATTATTAACTGGGATCCAAATATCTTTAGTTAGCCTACGCATCAACTGTTCCCCCTGCTCTCCATCAAGCACCTCTTCATAATATCCCTCTAGACCAATAGCCGTAGAGTATTTTCTGTCATAACCAATAGTCCGACTAGCTAACATACCATAAGGATTCTTACGCTTAAACTTAGGTATAGCTATAAATCCACCCTTGAATTGTCCCATCCTAAATAATGGGAATTGGCTGATTTGCTCATATTCTTCATAGTTCGCCTCCTTTTTGATAGGAATATATTGCTTCTTCGCTTTACGCATCTCAATCAAATAATCACGCATTCCTTCTGGCGTGAAGGATTGATCTACATAAGTTGCTAGACAATAAGCTAACGAATCTATATTCAAGTCAAAATCAGCATCTGTCATTCCTGAAGAATTCGGATCAAATGCTAGTTCAAAGTACGGTAAAGAAGTTGCCAGTAAGCCGCCATTGGAAGCTAGGATATTTCCTCTTCCTGCCTCAACCTTACGCATCTGGAAATACTGGTTTTCTATTTTATCTCTCCAAAACTTACCTTCAACCATAGAAATACGCACGGCTTTCGTGAAAATCGCCACGCCGACGAGCACCACCGCAAACACTACGATGTAAACTCGAACTAGTACTTCATTTTTAAAGGTTGCCATTCAGTTTTGTATTTATTCTACTACTATAGGTTGTGTTCCATAATCACCCAATCCTTTTTCCTTGATTTTCGAAGAAACCTCAGAATATCTAGATTGTGCTCTTATATCAGACTCTATAGAGTTATGCATACGCTCCAAGGTCATCACCTCTTCTTTCAAGATTCTGACCTGGTGCATACTTTTTTTTGCGTACTTATAATTGGCTATGTAGATAACAACGAGGAGTCCTAAGAAAAGGACGAATACTAGGTTTTTGATAACCCATGCAGCGCTTTGATCCCACAAAACGTTGTAATTACCTAATTTGTTAAACTTTGCCATCACTTGCTATTTCACCAGTACTAATCAGCCTTTCGTTCGCCTATGCGCATTTTAGCTGATCGTGCTCTGGGGTTTTCTCTTATTTCGGCATCATCTGGGATGATTGCTTTCTTGCTAATTAGTTTAAAGGGACGGTATATGTTCCCATAAAAATCTTTCTCCATCTCCCCGTCTACATTTCCCGTCTTCATCAGGTTCTTCACCAATCGATCCTCAATGCTGTGATAAGAAATAATCACTAAACGACCTCCTGGTTTAAGCACCTTCACACAAGCTTTTAGAAAATCTTCTAAAACTGCAACCTCTTCATTAACCTCCATCCTGATGGCCTGAAAAACTTGTGCGTAATATCTATTACGTGGGCCTCTACCCACTTCGTCCAAAATTACGGAGAGATCCTTGATGGATTCTAAAGGCCTTGAATGTCTTGCTGCCACAATTGCTTGAGCAAGGGTTTTAGAATTCCGGACCTCTCCGAAAGAACTGAACATCTTTTGCAATTCAATGTCTGAATAAGTATTCAGAATAGTAGCTGCTGTCACCTCTCCTTGTTGACTCATTCTCATGTCTAGTTGTGCATCAAATCGGAAAGAAAATCCCCGATCTGCTGTATCGAACTGATGAGAAGAAACCCCCAAGTCTGCCAAAATCCCATCGACCTGCCCTACTCCCTCTAAGCGAAGAAAACGCTCTAGGTATCGAAAATTGGCTGGAAAAAAATGCAGCCTATCGTCTTCCCAAAGATTGTTTCTTGCATCTGGATCTTGATCAAAACAGTATAGCTGACCAGATGAACCCAATTGTTCCATTATCAACCTACTGTGGCCTCCACCTCCAAATGTAGCATCTACATATTTTCCATCACTTTTGATGGAAAGTTGATCTATCGATTCTTTCGCCAGTACTGGCAAATGATATTCCATTAAATACCTCCTTGATGTTTATTTCCTAAAACCGTTTGCGCCAAATCTGAGAAATCCATAGGCTCCTCGTCAAGCATAGAATCATACTTATCTCGAGCCCATAATTCGATCCGGTCATTTACGGCCGCTAAAATAACATCTTTCTCCACCTCTGCATATTCCAGTAATCTTTTTGAAACTAAAACTCGATCCGCACTATCCAACTCCAACTTTTGAGCCCCTCTGTAGAAGTATCTCACAAAGTCTCTGTTCCGTTTATCATACTGGTTCAATCCATTTACTTCCTCTGTGATTTTATCCCAAACTTTTTCAGGATATAGCATAAGACAGTTTTCAAATCCACGGTTAATTACAAATGACATAGATCGCTCCTCGAATTGACCGAGCAGACCAGAAGGAATTCGCATCCTCCCCTTGGTATCTATTTTACATTCGTATTCTCCTAAAAGCTGTCTCATTTACACTGAGATATATGGTTTCATTCAAATTTATGTTTTTTTACCACTTTTTACCACTTTTCACCACAAAAACTTTAAAATTTCCACTCATTAGGCCCTATAGGATAGGGTTTTAGACGGCTGTGAGACAAAAAAAAGGGCTTTGCCGCAATGGCAAAGCCCTAATATTTACTAGGTTTTTGACGTACATAGACCTCAAAAATTTATTTAGTGGTAAAAAATGGGAAAAAATACCCACTTTTTGACTTTTTGGCTATTTACTGAGAATATCGATTGCTAAATGACCAAATACGCATTTGTAAAACACCCCAAACAGCCTCTTTAACAATTCCTCCTGACATCTTGGATGTACCCTCTTCTCGGTCTGCGAATAAAATAGGTATCTCTTTGATTTTGAAGCCCAACTGGTAAGCTGCAAATTTCATTTCAATCTGGAAGGCGTAACCAATGAATTTAATTTTATCAAAATCGATTTGTTCTAAAACTTTTCTTTTATAGGCTACAAAACCTGCAGTAGGATCTTTTACAGGCATAAAGGTTATCAATCGAACATACACAGACGCACCAAAAGAAATCAAAATCCTCAATAAAGGCCAGTTCTTCAACCTTCCTCCCCTCGTGTATCTAGAACCAACGGCTACATCTGCTCCTTGTTGCAAGGATTCATTTAACCTAATCAGATCATCAGGATTGTGCGAAAAATCACAATCCATTTCAAAAATGTGATCGTAGCCTTGATCAAGTGCCCACTTGAAACCCGTGATATAGGCTGTACCTAATCCAAGTTTACCTGTACGTTCTAATAAATGAATTCTGGTTGGATGAGTTGCTTTAGCCAACTTGACTCTTGCAGCAGTACCATCAGGTGAACCATCGTCTACAATCAGCACATCAAAGGAAGGATCTAGACTTAGCACTTTAGTTAGCATCTTATCGATGTTCTCCAACTCATTATAAGTAGGGATAATTACTAACCTAGTTTCCTGTTTTTCCTTTTCAGTTGTCAAGTTGAACAATTTTGTATTGGGGAATATCTGTTATCAGTTGTAAAGCGCCCCAATGTAAGCATATTTTTATAAATCCTATGCCGAGAATGAGGTTCCACAACCACAGGTCTCTTTCGCATTCGGATTGTTAAAAGTGAATCCTCGATTATTTAATCCTTCCTCCCAATCAATCTCCATCCCCATCAAATATAAAGCATGGGCTTTTTGAATGAGCACTTTGAACCCTTCCACTAAGTAGGTATCATCCTTGTCCTTGGCCTCATCAAAACCTAAAATATAAGTGTAGCCAGAACAACCTCCCCCTTTTACACCTACTCTAATACCATGTGAATCTGGAATATCCTGCTCTTCTCTGATTCGTTTGAATGCTTCCACAGCTCCTGCACTTAAAGTAATAGGCGCCATTTGCTTAATTTCACTCATAACAAATTAATTTTTTACAAAAATAGTGTTTTCTTTGAATATGTATACTTATATATAGTCTAAAACAAATGGACTACTTTCAAAGTTTTCTAAAAACTGACAATCACAATCATTAAGTCATTAATTAAACTTTCCGATGGACACCTTTTTAGAGATAGTAAAACTTACCATACCTGCCCTTATTGTTTTCTTAACTGTTTATTTTATAATGAAAACTTACCTGGACAGACAATATCAAATGCAATTACTGCAATTCAAAAAGGATAGAAAGAACACTACTACTCCAATTAAATTACAATCGTATGAACGCTTATCCCTTTTATGTGAGCGAATAAGCATCCCCAATTTAGTCTTGCGAATTAAAACGCAAGGCGCTAGTTCTGCTGCTCTTCGAGTTAGTCTCCTTATGGCCGTTCAACAAGAATTTGAGCATAATATTTCTCAACAAATATATGTTTCTGATCAACTTTGGGAAATCTTAAAGCTTGCGAGAATAGAGACTATAGAGCTTATTAATTCCGTTTCAGAAAAAGTAGATCCAAAATCTGATTCAGAGCAATTAGCTGCTGCTTTAATAACTGTCTATGGCAACATTGAAAACAGTGCCGTTCAAGCAGCACTAACCGCTATTCGTCAAGAAGCTGGATTGATGCTCTAATTCAAATACACTACATGAAATACATAAAAGCCACAATCCTCATAGCGCTTACTACAGCCCTATTTGCACTTTGCAGCAAACCGCATACTATTGGAGACAATACCCTTCCGGCTTTAGGGCAATTCTTTAATCCCTTTGAAGGATTTTGGGCTAATACGCAAGAGCCCATTGAGTCAGGAGACATTTTCAATTTTGATAATCTTTCAGCTGAAGTCCAAGTAAAAACGGATGAAAGAGGCGTACCACACATTTTTGCTCAAAACATGTCCGATGCGCTATTTGTACAAGGATTTATCACTGCGAAAGATAGGCTGTGGCAAATGGAAATCACCCAAAGATCCGCAGCAGGGAAACTAGCTGAAGTATTTGGCGAAAGAGCGCTTGCCTCAGATACACACAATAGGCGTTTAGGCAACTTACATTATGCCAAGAAAAGACTTGTAAAGTGGCACGAGCTAGCTACCGATGAATCTAAGTCCTATTTAGAACAATACGCAAAAGGAGTTAATGCTTACATTAACCAATTAGATCCTAAAGACTTACCTTTTGAATATAAATTATTCAATCATAGTCCAGTAGCATTTGAACAATTGCATAGTACTTTGATCGTAACCAAAATGGCTCAAAGATTATGTGGACGAGAAGAAGATCTCGAGTCAACCAATTTGCTTGCCATACTTGGTCCTGAATTATTTCAAAGCCTCTATCCTGAATTTGATCCCAATCAATCACCAATAATAGCAGATTCGAATCAAACCTTTTATGAAACACCATTACCTACCCTAGACGAAGTCGACACATACAGCTATCAAGCTTATGAAAAACCAAATCCTTCGAATGGATCTAATAATTGGGCAGTGTCCGGTAGCAAAACGAAATCGGGAAATCCTATTTTATGTAATGACCCACACCTCGGCATGACCTTACCTTCGGTGTGGTATGAAATTCAAATTCACACCCCTGAAGTCAATGTTTATGGAGTTACGCTTCCAGGAATACCAGGTGTTATTATTGGATTCAATGAGGACATCGCTTGGGGAGTAACCAATGTATCCCATGATGTAACTGATTTCTACGAAATCAATTGGCTGGATGAGGCTAAAACAAGCTACCAGTATTTAGATGAAATCAAACAAGTAGAAAGCGTACAAGATACCATTTGGATCGCTGGTCAAGATCCATTTATTCAGACCTTAAAAATAACAGAGATTGGTCCGGTCATGTTTGAAAGCGATCATGCTGGTGACCAAGATTTAATCATGCGCTGGTTAGTCAATGAAATGCCCCAAACGTTTGAATTGTCCACTTTCTTAGATCTTTGTAAGGCAAAGAACTACGAAGACTACCGAGCGGCACTTAGGAGTTATTCTATACCTGCTCAGAATATCGTTTTTGCAGATAAACATGGAGATATTGCACTAACAGTAACAGGTAAATTTCCACTAAAAGAAACTGGTCAAGGGCGTTTTATTCACAAAACACTTACAGCGGAAAATCTTTGGAAAGGATACATCCCTTTTGATAGTTTACCGCATGCTTATAATCCAGAGCAGGCTTTTGTAGGTTCAGCAAATCAGCGATCCACAGGACCAAATTATCCATTTTACTACAATGGATTTTTTGATCACTACAGAGGTAGGATTTTGAATCAAAAGCTTGCAGCTATGGATGATATCACTGTAGAAGACATGATGCAGCTTCAAAATGATGAGGAGTCTTTAATAGCTCAAGACTTACTACCTACCTTATTGGAGCGTTTAAACCAATCCGATCTTAACAGCACCCAAAAAGGGATGATTGAACATCTCCAAAATTGGAACGGATACTACACCAAAGAGGATATTGCACCGGTTATTTTTTCAAAGTGGTGGAGTAATTTATACCAATTATGCTGGGATGAAATAGAAGTCCTACAAAAAGATTACGCAGTAAACAAACCAGCCTCCTGGAACACTATTGCTTTGATTAAAGAACAACCTTCCCATCCATATTTTGATATTGTGGAAACTCCGGAAAAAGAAACGGCAAATGATTTGATCAATCAGGCATTTGAACAGACTTACACGGAACTACAAGACAAGATTAACTTGGAGTATTATAATTGGGGGCACTACTGGAGTACAGATATCCAGCATTTGAGTAAACTTCCTGCCCTATCAAGAAATGATTTAGAAGTGGGTGGTTATATGCATGCATTAAAAGCCATCCGAGGCAGCCATGGTCCTTCGTGGAGGATGATAGTTGAGCTAGGTGATTATCCTAAAGCCTATGGTGTTTATCCCGGTGGCCAATCGGGGAATCCTGCATCTCCCCTTTACGACTCCAATTTAGATGCTTGGGCCGAAGGAGAATACTTTGAATTACAATTCTTAAAAGGCTTGGACGACAATCGTTTTGAAACTGATTATTCCACCCTGACCTTCAAAAAATCCTAAGGCATGAAAATCATACTACATATTGCATTAATTGCGCTGACGCTTTTCTTTGTTCCACAATACACTATTTGGTGGTATATAGGCCCAATTGCGGCATTGGTCGGATTTTTGATACCATACGGGAAAACTTTTAGCAGTTTTCTTATCAGCTTCTTAATTTCGTTTATAGTCTGGGGGATAAGTACAGGAATACTTGCCAGCCAAAATGAAATGATTCTAGCAGATCGAGTTGGAAACATATTTGGAGTAAGTGGATTCGGCTTAGTACTCATCACAGGTCTTTTTGCAGGATTACTAACTGGTTTAGCGAGTGCAAGTGGACACAGTCTTAGACAATTATTCAAACAATAAAATTACTCCTTAAACATGTATTCGGATAGAGAAATCAAAGAAGCAAAAAAACGCGTTAAAAAGAAGAAAGACTTTTATGGTCACCTTATGGTATACCTAGCTGTTAATTTGGTGTTTCTATATATTACTCGTGGTGGGTGGCGTTTCGTTTCATTGTTCTGGGGTATAGGTTTAGCCTCACATTTTTTCTCTGTATTTGGAATGCCAGGCACTGGACAAGGTAGTGATGAGTGGGAAGATCAAGAGGTGGAAAAAGAGCTTAGAAAAATGAAAAAAAGAAATCCAGGTCCTAAGGTATCTTCCTCGAAGGATCTTGACGAAAAACTAGAATTAAGACAAATGGATCGCAGATACGACGATTCTGATTTTGTATAAAAAAAGGGTAGTTTTTTAACTACCCTTTTTTGTTATGCTATACACTATTCCTCCACGAAGATTCCATGCAAGCCCTATATTTCGACCATAAAATAATTTACCTCCACCAGCAATCAATCCAAATCCCTTAGCCAAAGGCGTGTACAAATTAAATCCAGCTTTAAACCAGGAAGAACCTTGGCCAGCTCCTATGGATAAATCTACACCTTGTTCAAAGGTGTGAAAATAATCTGCCCAAACATCGAAGTA
>CAJXMP010000056.1 GCA_913056515.1 uncultured Lewinella sp. | reverse complement strand
TTTTAAAAGCAATATATGTTTAAATCATTTAAATAAGATCTGTGTTTTAACATTTTTCAATAGCAGCCTCATTTTTTAACTATCTGCAATTTGTTTAAGCTCGTTCAATTTAATCATACACTCGATTGGGGTCATACTATTCAATTCCAAATCTTCAAGTAAAGCCCTAATCTTACCAATATTTGGATCAGATTGTTCAAAAATACTCAACTGTAATGCAGCGGCACTGATTTGTTGTGTATCAGCATCATTAACTTGCACATCCAATTGCCCGTTTTGATCAATAGATTTCTGTTCCAATTGACTGAGTATGTGGCTAGCCCGTTCCAGAATAGCTTTTGGCATGCCTGCCATGCTTGCCACATGAATACCAAAACTATGATGTGCTCCACCTGCTACCATCTTTCTCAAAAAGATCACTTTATTCCCTACTTCTTTAGTAGAGATGTGAAAGTTCTTGATCCGGTCAAATCGTCCCGCCAAATCATTTAACTCATGATAGTGTGTGGCAAAAAGGGTTTTAGGATGAGCATGGGGATTAGTGTGGAGATATTCTGCTATAGACCAAGCAATAGAAATACCATCATAGGTACTTGTACCTCGACCTATCTCATCTAATAAAATCAAACTTCGTTCAGAAATATTATTCATAATAGAAGCTGTCTCATTCATCTCCACCATAAAGGTAGACTCACCAGTAGAAATATTATCTGATGCTCCTACCCGGGTAAACACTTTATCCAACATCCCCATCCTTAGTTGGTCAGCAGGAACAAAACTACCCATTTGTGCCATTAGGGCAATTAGGGCTGTTTGCCTTAACAAGGCTGACTTACCTGCCATGTTAGGACCTGTAATCATCAGGATTTGTTGTGCCTCATTAGATAAGAAAACATCATTAGGAATGTAGGATTGATCTAATTCCATTTGAGCTTCAATCACAGGATGGCGACCTCCCTTAATCTCTATATCTAAACTATCATCGATTACTGGGCGAACGTATTTATTTCTGGTAGCGACTTCTGCAAAAGTATGCAAGCAATCAATAACGGCAATAGCCTTAGCATTTTGTTGTAATCGTTGTATATAATCTACCACATCTAGCAACAATGCTTGATAAAGCTTTGATTCTAAACTTAATGTTTTTTCTTCTGCGCCAATTATTTTTTGCTCTAACTCTTTAAGTTCAGGAGTGATATATCTTTCAGCATTAGTAAGTGTTTGCTTGCGTATCCAATCGTCCGGAATCAAGCCTTTACCCTTGTATTTATTGGTCACCTCCAAATAGTATCCAAACACATTATTGAATCCGATTTTTAGATTATCTATACCAGTCTTTTCAGCTTCTCTTTGCTGGATATCTACCAATATTTGTTTGCTATTCTTGATGATGTGCCTATACCCATCTAGTTCTTCATTAAAACCATCTGCTATATATCCCCCTTTGAGTTGACTATGAGGAGCTTCTGGATGGATTTGGGTATGAATCTTTTGTTGCAAATCGGTACAAGGGTCCAGTTGCTTGGCCAAATCTTGTAATAAGGAAATTTGCTCACCCTGTAGGATATCAATAATAGGTTGAACACACTGTAAACCCTGTCGAAGTACTAATAATTCTTTGGGTGTAATTTTTTGCATGGGGATTCTAGAACTCAAGCGTTCAAGATCACCTACCATTTTGATTAATCTGGCTAATTCAGTTTTAAAATCTGCTTGGCTGACTAAGCGCTCAACTACCTCGTGCCGCTGAACAACAGCATGTTTATCCACTAATGGCAAGGCTACCCACTTCCTCAACAAGCGCGCTCCCATAGGACTCAAGGAATGATCTAATACCTGTATCAGGGACATACCTCCATGTCCATTGGGACTTAATAACTCTAGATTCCGAATGGTAAATTGATCCATCCAAACATAATCATTATGTGGAATGGGTTGAATAGCATTGATGTGCTGAAGTTCATTATTTTCTGTAAACTCCAAATAATGCAATACAGCGCCTGCAGCTACTTGAGCCAGATCAAAATGTTCAACTCCAAAACCTTTTAGGGTATTCACATCAAAATGATTCAATAGCTTTTCTCTTCCGTAATCTAGGGTATAAATCCATTCATCTTGGTGGAAACCGTGCGCTTGGGCATAGTTCAATTGGCTGATCTTTGATTTTTTGTCCTTAGAAAAAATCAATTCACTCGGTTGAAAGGATTGGATGAGCATTTTTATATAAGACTCAGATCCTTGTGATACATAAAATTCACCCGTAGAAATATCTAGGAAGGCAATTCCGGCCAGTTGCTTTTTACCAAAATGCACCGCAGCTAAAAAATTATTTTGATCGTGATCTAGCATACTAGATTCAGTGGCTACACCTGGCGTAACGACCTCAGTAACACCTCTCCTAACAATCTTTTTCTCTTTAGATGGCTTTTCTAATTGTTCACAAATAGCTACTCTAAACCCTGCTTTAACTAAGCGAGGTAGGTACATATCCAAGGAATGGAACGGGAATCCTGCCAATTCAATCTTTGATCCACCGTTATTTCTATTGGTCAATACAATACCCAATACTTTAGATGCTGTAACCGCATCTTCTCCAAATGTTTCATAAAAATCTCCTACCCGAAATAATAGAATAGAATCAGGATATTTACTTTTTACTTGGAAGTATTGTTTCATCAAAGGCGTAGGGGCCTTTTTAGTATTGGTGGATTTTGCCAATGTTACTGGTGTTTAGTGAGCAAAGCTTCAGTTCATATCTAATGTACAATATATTTACCATGCCTTTATTTCCCAAATCAGAGGTTCAAAAAACACGAACAATTGGAAGTTATTCCAAAATAATTTTATCAAAGCAGTCAATATGGTATATTTGTTTGCATCATAATCAGAAGCTTATTTTTATTAAATGCAGGTATTTCACAACCTTAAAGAGTTAAAGACATTTAAACGTGCTGTGGTCACTATTGGCTCCTTTGATGGTGTGCATTTAGGCCATCAAAAAATACTTGCGAAAGTTAAGCAACTAGCTAAGGATTGCGGTGGTGAATCCGTGGTGATAACTTTCTACCCTCACCCAAGGCACTTTTTAAACCCTAGAAGTAGGTCACTTCAACTAATCAATACAATAGAGGAAAAGAAAAAGCTGTTTGAACAATTCAATATCGACAACTTAGTTATTGTGCCATTCAATGAAGCTTTTGCTAATCAAAGCGCAGATGATTATATCATGAAATTTCTCTATGACCAGTTCAAGCCCTCCTTCATAGTAATAGGTTATGATCATCGCTTTGGATATAAGCGCAAAGGAGATATAGAATATTTAAAATGGCATAGTCAAACCTTGGGATTTGAAATAGTTGAAATAGCTAGACAGGATGTAGATGACATTGGGATTAGCTCTACCAAGATCAGGAAGGCCATCAAAGCTGGAGATATTATTCAAGCTAATAAACTATTAGGCTATAATTTCCAATTGAGTGGCCAGGTAGTTAGTGGAAATAAGATTGGTCGTTCAATAGGGTATCCTACCGCCAACATTGAAGTGCGGGATAAAAGAAAGATTATTCCTAACAAAGGCGTTTATGCAGTCAAGGTAACCGTCAAAGGACATCTATATGAAGGGATGCTATACGTTGGAAGTAGACCTACCATTGATAAAAAACGAAAACAAGAGTTAAGGATTGAAGTCAATATTTTCGACTTTGATGCAGACATCTATTCAGAACCCATTGATGTTGAATTCATTGCTCAAACTCGAGGAGACATTAAATTTGAGCATATTGATGAACTCAAAGAACAACTTGGAAAAGACAAGGAGGCTTGTTTGAAGATTCTAAAGGAAGAACAAGATCAACTCTCTTTATTGGAAGAACAAATCAAGGATCCATTACCAAAAGCAGCAGTAGTTATACTTAATTATAATACCGCTCACCATTTAGCTCAATTTTTACCTACTGTAATAGAACATACACCTAAAGAAGTAGAAATCGTCGTAGTGGATAATGGCTCTACAGATGATTCCGTAGCATTAATGAAGCAAGATTTTCCAGCAATTCGCTTAATTATCAATCCAGAAAATTATGGATTTGCAGGTGGGTATAATCAAGCCATTCAACGTATTGATACGGAGATACTGGTGTTATTAAACTCCGATATTGAAGTCAAAGCTGGTTGGATAGAACCTGTGCTAAGCCTGATGAAGGAAGAGGAATCAGTTGCTGTGGCTCAACCTAAAATTCTTTCTCAAAAAGATCCTAAATCATTTGAATATGCAGGTGCTGCAGGTGGATTTTTGGATCAATTTGGATATCCTTTTTGTAGAGGAAGAGGCTACTGTGATCTGCAAGAAGATTGGGGCCAGTACGCACAGCAAGTGGACGTTTTTTCGGCACGCGGTGATGCCTTTTTTATTCGAAAAAAAATCTTTGATCATCTCCAAGGCTTTGATGAATCTTACTTCGCACACATGGAGGAAATTGATTTGTGCTGGAGAATCAAACGCGCAGGATATCGCATTGTTGCCGTTCCAAGTGCACAAGTCTACCACTTAGGCGGTGGAACTTTAGCATATGGTTCCAGTAGAAAAACATTTTTGAACGTTAGAAATTCCCTATATACATTACTTAAGAATGAACGTGGTTTTCGCTTGTTTAAACATTTTCTAGTTCGTTTATTTTTAGATGGATTAGGCGGCATATTCTTTATGCTCAAATTAGAGTTTAAACATACCAGCGCCATCATAAGAGCACATTGGGAGGTATTCCCTAGAATCAAACAGCGTCTGAAGCTTAGGAAGGTGGATGATAATCTGATCGAACGTATTAGAATAGACCATAGTCAAGATGCTATAGGTCGGTATAAGGGAAGTATTATTCTGACCTTCTTCTTGAGTAACAGAAAGAAATTTAGGGACCTACGGAACAAACCTTACCAATAGTCTAGCTGTGTCGATCGAGTATTTCTTGTGCTTGCTCCCAATCTAACATAGCCTGATCAATATCTTGTTGCTTGGTCTTAATATCTTTACCTAAGACTGCTGCCTCTGCTGACATGGCAATTTCTGGGTCAAAGAGCTTTTCATTTAAGGCTGCAATTTCTTGTTCTAGTCTTTCAATCTTCTTTTCTGCAGCTGAAATAGTTCGGATTAATCTTTTTCGCTCTTCATAGCCTAATTCAGGTGCAAGATTAGGTTCCGAAGTACTCGTTTGAACTGGATGTGCTGTATTTAATTCCACGTCCCGCATATTATCTAAGGCTCTTTTCTCTAGGAAAAATTCTACATCGCCTAGATAGGTATGCAATTGACCTGCTCTAAATTCAACCGTTTTATCCGTCAACCCTTTTAAGAAATCTCTATCGTGACTCACTACAATCATAGCTCCATCATATTTCATTAGAGCACGCTTCAATACTTCTTTTGATTGTATATCTAAGTGGTTAGTAGGCTCATCTAATAATAGTAGATTGAAAGAGCGAAGCAACATACAAGCTAGGGCTAATCTTGCGCGCTCACCTCCCGATAATACAGATACCTTTTTATCAACATCTTCGCCTGAAAACATGAAAGCACCTAGAATATTCCTCAGCTGAGTTCTCTTTTCAGCTGGACTATGCAACTCCATAGTTTCTAATAAAGTCAAGGAAGTATCTAAGGTATCCGATTGGTTTTGCGCATAATATCCGACTTCAACATTATGTCCTAGAATAGTCTCCCCGCCTGTAAGTGGGACTTCATCAATCAATATTTTGGCGAGGGTTGTTTTACCCTGACCATTTTGACCAACAAAAGCTACTCGTTCTGCGCGCTCTAATTTAAAATCGACTCCCTTGAGTACTTCATTAGTGCCATAGGTTTTGACTACTTGCTTGGCTTCAACTACTATTTGACCAGAGCGATTTGCAGGAGGGAATTGTAGATTCATGGCTGAGGTATCCTCCACATCAAGTTCGATACGATCCATTTTATCTAATTGTTTTTTCATGGATTGGGCCATCTTTGTTTTATTAGCTTTTGCCATGAATCGATTAATGGTACGTTCTTTTTGTGCAATAACTTTCTGTTGATTATCAAAAGCGGATTGCATTTTCTCTCTACGATCTTTCCGTAATTCTAAGTATTCAGAATAAGGTGCTTTATAGTCAAATATTTTTCCTAATGAAATTTCAATTGTTCTACTGGTTACCGCATCTAAGAATTGTTTATCGTGAGAAATCACTATAACAGATTTGGGATACTGCTGCAGGAATTTTTCTAACCAAACAATGGATTCAATATCCAGGTGATTGGTAGGCTCATCCAGTAATAAGTAATCCGGTCTGATTAGTAACATTTTGGCTAACTCGACTCGCATCTGCCACCCCCCACTAAAGGTTCCAATTTTCCTATTGAAGTCTTCCTGTTTGAATCCAAGTCCTTTGAGTATTTTTTCTGTATCTGCCTCTAGCGTATCATTACCCATTACGTGTAAGCGATCATTTAAATCGGTATAGGTCTGAATTAAATTCATGTAAGATTCAGATTCATAATCTGTCCTAGTTTGAATTTGTTGATCTAAATCTGCTAACTGTAACTCTAATTCTTTAAAGGTCTTGAAGGCTGATAATGCTTCCTCCATGACCGTATTTTCCTCGGGTATATCGATATCCTGATGCAGATAAGCAATAGAGGCGTTGGCTGGACTAGTTACCTTTCCTGAGGTTGGAGAAATATAGGAGGATAATATTTTAAGTATAGTGGATTTACCGGCACCATTTCTACCTACTAAACCTACCTTGTCTTTTTCTCTGATGACAAGATTGATTTCGTCTAAAAGGACGCGGTCCCCGTATTTAACTAAAATATTTGCAGCAGTAATCATAGGAGCTTAATTCTTCAGGGCACAAATATACAAGAAGGACAACAAATACCACAGTGAGAGTCAAAAATGACTACAGGTGGAATAGAAAAATAAGGTGATTACTAGCTTTGTGCTTTTCTCAAGGTAAATCCAAAAGTGGACCCCACTCCATGGGTGGAACGAACATTGACGGATTGACTATGCGCTTCCATGATATGTTTTACAATGGATAGTCCTAGACCTGATCCACCACCAAGATTACGCGAACGGCTTTTATCTACTCGGAAAAATCGATCAAATACACGTTCTAAATGATCTTCAGGAATACCAATTCCATTATCTCCTACCTCTATGAGAAGATTCTTATCCATATCATAGATACCCACTCGGGTTGCTCCATCATCGTTTCCATATTTAATAGAATTAGTAATCAAGTTGGTCAATACTTGACGGATAGATTCACGATCGGCCTCTACCATTTTGGATAGATCAGCACCAGATTTAAATTCCAGCGTGATATTTTTCTTTTTAGCTTTGAACTCTAGATCTTCAAAGACCTCTTCTACTAGAGTTTTAATATCAAACTTTTGAATTTCTAATACTAAAGTTCCGGATTCTAGTCTAGAAATGGCATCTAATCCTTCCAAAATCGTGTTCAACCTGCTTACATTCCTAACAGCTCTATTTAAATATTTGTCTCGAATACTTAAGTCATCGATGGCGCCGTCAATCAAGGTGTCTAAATAACCCTGAATATTAAAGATTGGCGTTTTGAGTTCATGCGCAATATCTCCTATAAATCTACGGCGATATTCCTGCCACTCCGTTAACCGAGAAATTTCTTGTACTTGATCTTCCATCCATTCACTTACTTCATCTTCCACCTCCTTGATGACATTTGAATTTACATCAATGCCTTGGACCGTTTCATCTGGATTAAGTTTGTGTTTACGGATCGATTTATAGATTACTTTAATTTTTCTGAATAGGTATTCGCGAATAAAAATCAAAACTACAATGTAGACTACTACAAAAAACAATGGAATTAAAATGGAAAGAAACAACCAGGCATTTAGATTGGGTACAAAAAATGTAAATGAGACAAAGATTAAACCAATCAATGTGGTAATGATCAATGCCGAAAGGAAAGCAATTTGCCTAGGTGTTGGATTCTTTATTACCATTAAAATTCAAATTTGTATCCTATGCCTTTGATGGTTTTGATATAATCAGAACCTACCTTTTCTCTTAATTTCCGAATATGAACATCTATTGTTCTGTTCCCTACAATAACATCTGTACCCCATACTTTGCGAAATATTTCTTCTCGGGTAAATACTTTACCAGGTTTACCTACTAATAAACAAAACAACTCAAATTCTTTTTTGGCTAATTCGATTCTTTCTTCTCCGCGCTTCACAAGTACCTTTTCTCGATCAATGACCAAGTCTGCAATTTGAATAATTTGATCTGGTATATTAGAATCAGAGCTTTTTTTCCTGCGAAGTAATGCTTTGATTCGAGAAGTAAACACTCTAGGACTTACGGGCTTGGTGATGAAATCATCACCCCCCAAATCTAAAGCCGCTATTTGAGAATAATCCTCATCTTTGGCTGTTAGAAAAGTAATAATGGTTTGATCAAATTTAGGATCTTTCCTCAACTCTTTACATACTTCAAAGCCATCCATTCGTGGCATCATAATATCCAATACAATTAAATCAGGAACAGAGGAATGCGCTTTTATCAACCCCTCTTCCCCATCATTGGCCACTGAAACTTCAAAGCCTTCCTTTTCCAAATTATACTGCAGGAATTCTAAAATATCTGGTTCGTCGTCTACGATTAAGATCTTAGTCATAAGATTTTGGTTGTATTGGATTTAATGAATATACATACAAAAGAACATTAAAATTTATTAACTCAGTGTTAAATATTTAACCTAGACTTCTAATTGGATTTTTTCTAGTCTTTATTAGCATAATATGATATTACTTCAAACATTTAAAACAAAAAATCATTAAATGAGTAAAATAAATTTACAAATAAACAACATTTTGTTTTAAATACTCTTATATTGTGGTAAAATCATATAATGAAAAAGCAGCATATCAATAGAAAGCATAATTTTCCAGATGCAGATTTGTATCAGCTCTCCGTAAATGCAATTAAACTAGCTAAACGAGACTTAGATCAATTTAAAACCTATGGTTACTCAGAGGACAGGCTTCGTACCTTTTTTAATCTAACAGAACGATTTAAAGAATTGCCGGATGATGAGGAATTATTAGGTGATCAAATGTTGATGACTGAAAAGAAAAAGGAAGCAGCCGAGCAATTGAAATCTGCTATTCGTTCTTTGATGATGCGGGTGGCCATGAAGTATTCGAATAAAACGGGTCGATATCGTAAGTTTGGAACCTCCAAGATGGGTGATATGACAGATGCTCAACTCATTTTCTGTGCCCGAAGAGTGGTTAGAGTAGCAAGACAACAAGCTGACTTTCTGGATGATGTCGGCATCAATGATAATACCATTAGACGAATAAGTGAAGCAAGCCAGCGATTTGAAAATGCTGTAAATATTCAACACGACCGAGTAGCCAATAGAGATATAGCCGTTGAAACAAGAGTGCAAAAATCCAATAAATTGTATGAAGAGCTAATCATTCTATGCAATATTGGAAAAGATATTTGGGCAGAACACGACCCTGCCAAATACGAACAGTATACTATTTACGAAAGTAATAATGAACAAAAGAAAGCGCGCAAAAAGGCAACAGAAGTATAAGTTGCCTTTTAAGGCTTTTGCTCAGCGAAATTTAAACTCACAGAATTGATACAATACCTCAATCCTGTTGGAGGAGGTCCATCTTCAAAAACATGACCTAAATGTCCATCACAGCGGGCACATACTACCTCTACCCTATTCCAGCCGTATGAATAATCCGCTACCTCTTCCACATAAAGTGGTTTGATAGGTTGCCAAAAACTAGGCCAACCTGTACCCGATTTAAACTTTGTATCTGATGCAAATAGTGGTAAATCACAGGCTGCACAAGTATATACACCAGTCTTTTTATTATCCCACAAATCACCTGTAAAGGCTCGTTCTGTCCCTGCTTCTCTTAAGACATGGTATTCCTTTTCACTTAACTGTTCCTTCCATTCTGCATCACTTTTCATGATCTTTATTACGGTAGCAGGAATAGTATCTGCTAACACAACAGCTTGACTCACTGCAACATCTTTTTGATTATTGGAATTAGAACATGCCGTAATCAAAAAGCTAGCCATCAATATTATTAGATTTCTCATCTTCTACTTTTTTGTCTTGGTTTAGTCCATTTTTCTTCTTCGGCATATTTGACTATCCACCTGGCTGCACCCATCATGGAGGTAAGTATCCCATACACCACGGTGAAGAGATTATACATACGCCTAGTCAGCCCAGCATCACTGAGAGACTGATCTGTAAATTGTCCTATGATGAATATGCTGAGTACTAACAAACCTACATAGCTACCCACCGATCTTCTCCAATACCAACCATAGTTTTTAACCTGAAAGCCCATCAGAATATTGAACAAAATAAAAATCATCAAAGTCAATAATCCGAATTGCCAAAATAAGGCCTGCTCGTAACCATTCGATAATAGCACAATTTGGCTAATTAGACAAAACACAAGCAACAGTGTTGCTTGAAAAATAGGATTAGCTATCCATAACTTTGACTTATCCTTATTTTGCGTGGTATTCATTCATTTATCAATTTTGCAAATAAATCATATTCTGTGGCCTCAATAATTTCTACTTCTGCAAAATCACCAAGTCTCACGTAATTATTGTCAGCATCTAGCAATACTTCATTATCTACTTCTGGTGAATCAAATTCTGTTCTACCTATGAAGTGTCCTCCTTCTTTACGATCAAAAAGTACTTTTAGCTTCTTCCCAACAAGTGCCTCATTTTTTTCTAATGAAATATGCTGTTGAACCTCCATTAAGCGATTAGATCGATCTTGTTTATCCTCTGCAGAAACGTCATCCTCTACATCAAATGCGATGGTATTTTCTTCATGAGAATATTTGAAGACACCAACACGTTCAAATTTCATATCTGCTACAAAGTCACAAAGGTCTTGGAATTCTGCTTCTGTTTCACCCGGATACCCCACTAAAAAGGTGGTTCTTATAGCAATACCAGGAACTCGTTTTCTAGCTTCAGCGATAAGTGCTCTGGTTTCTTCCTGCGTAATTTGTCGGCGCATCCGATTTAAGACATCGTTATTAGCATGTTGAAGCGGTATATCCAAGTAATTACAAATCTCTTTTCGAGCTGCCATCACATCAAAGATTTCTAAAGGAAACTTACTCGGATAAGCATAATGTAAACGAATCCACTCAATACCTTCAACATCTGCCAAGGCATTAAGTAATTTAGGTAATGCTCGTTCCTTATATAAATCTAAACCATAGTAGGTCAACTCCTGTGCAATAAGCATCAATTCTTTTACCCCTTGCTTGGCAAGATTTTTGGCCTCAAGGACTAAATCTTCTATTGACCTAGAAATATGTTTTCCCCGCATCAATGGAATAGCACAGAATGAACAGGTCCGATTGCAGCCCTCAGAAATCTTCAAATAGGCATAATGTGGAAGGGTTGTAATCTTTCTTTGACCAATCAATTCATGCTTGTAGTCTGCTTCAAACTTTTCTAACAGAGCAGGTAATTCCATGGTACCAAAATAGGCATCTACTTCAGGTATCTCCTCTTCCAATTGATCTTTATATCGTTGAGACAGGCATCCTGTTACATATAATTTCTCTATGCCGCCTTGTTTTTTTACTTCGGCATATTCGAGAATGGTATTGATACTTTCCTCCTTGGCTAAGTCAATGAAACCGCAAGTATTCACAATGACCACATTAGCATCTGACCCATTTTCCTCATGCGTTACCTCAATCTCATTGCCTTTAAGCTGCGTAACAATATTCTCAGAATCTACTAGATTCTTAGAACACCCAAGCGTGATCACATTCACTTTATCCTTATTCGCGGACCTCGTCTTCATATATACAGAATTAGTGTTTGCGCAAAGATAATCTTAATTTGTTCAATAATTATACTGCGCCAACAATAGTACCCTTTGAATAGATAAACAGCATAACAAATGAATCGGTTAACCTTTTGCATCTTTTTATTATTAACGACTTCGAATATATTTGCTCAGATCGGCATCTCCTATGGTTATTTGAATCAATCTTTTGAAGAATGGGAATCCTATGCAGCTACAAATAATTTTCAAATAACTGAAAACCAAAATTTATTCCAAGAGGGCCATAACTGGGGATTAGAATATTGGTTTAGGTTAAAAAACAAACGAATTGAGTTTACTCCAGAATTATTCTTCAACTATCAGAGGAGTCAATTCATAGGATTCCCAGTAGATCTAACATCAAGTACGGTTAATCAATTAGACTGGAGCAGTAGGGCTTACGGAATCAACTTTAAAACTCAAATCTATTGGTTGGACCTAGAAGGAGATTGTGATTGCCCAACATTTTCCAAATCAGAGCCTTTTTTTAAGAGAGGATTTTATACTATCCTAGCCATAGGTGCTTATCAATTTCAAAACCAGTCTAGCTTTATCACCCCGACTACCACGAGTGTTCAAAAACATAATCAATTCAATGGGAAACTCGGTGCTGGATTAGGCCTAGACCTTGGTTTAAGCAATCTAATAACACTCAGTCCATTTGTGATTCATGAATGGCATCAACCTTTAAAGCTCGTTGAAGAAATAATACCTTTAGCAGTTGGGAATACCTGGACAGAGGGAATTCAAGCTAATAGAACGGGGATAATGTATGGTATAAAACTAGTTCTTCGATTTGACCAAAAACGATACTAAGCTACTTGCATAAAACCAAAACAATTCTTTGTACATTGACTCAAATTTAAGTTGCAACCCATGTTGGAAAGAAACCCACTAAAGCTTAGCCAAGATTTTAATTACTGTCTTGATCGATTAGAGACTAGTAATCAATCTATGTTCATCACAGGGCGAGCTGGTACTGGGAAATCCACGCTGCTCAATTTGATTCGCAAAACGAGTTCGAAGAAAATGGCAGTGGTGGCACCAACAGGCATAGCAGCCCTGAATGTAAAGGGACAAACCATTCATTCCTTCTTTGGATTTCCTCCTCGGACATTAACTTCCAAGGATATTCATAAAGTTCGTAACCATCGCTTATTCAAAAAACTAGAGGTATTAGTCATTGATGAGATTTCGATGGTTCGAGCGGATATGCTTGATAATATTGATTACTTCTTACGTATCAATAGGGAAAACGCCGAGCCTTTTGGTGGACTTCAAGTATTATTCTTTGGAGATTTATTCCAATTACCGCCCGTTATAAAGAAAGAAGAAGAACAACATTTTAGTTTTTTTTACGATAGCCCTTATTTTTTCTCCTCCAAAGTATTGGAAAGAGGTTTCGATTTAGAATTCATTGAATTATCTAAAGTTTTTCGACAGGAGCAAAAACATTTTTTAAAATTACTGGAGAGCGTTCGTTTAAACTCTATCATAGATTTTGAAATTGACCAGCTGAATGAACGATTCGATCCCATATTTGATCGAAAGCAAGGATATATCACTTTATCCTCACGGAACTTTGCTGTTGATAAAATCAACCAACAAGAATTGTCCCGAATAGAGGGTAAACCGGAGACCTACATTGGGAAAATGGAGGGTAACTTCAAAGCGAGTCAAGCGCCTGTTGACATTCATTTACATTTGAAAATTGGTGCACAGGTTATGTTTGTAAGAAATGATACCGAGCGTAGATTCGTGAATGGTACGATCGGAAAAGTAGTTGAGCTCGAACCTGAACGGATCAAGGTTGAAATAACCACTCCAGATCAAAGGCAAAAAATCATAGATGTTGAAAAAGAAAGTTGGGAGATTGTAAAGTACAAACTGAATCCATTCAATGAACCAGAAGCTGAGGTAATCGGAAATTTCACCCAATTCCCACTTAAATTAGCTTGGGCAATAACCATTCATAAGTCACAAGGAAAAACCTTTGATAAGGTTATTATCGATATGGATAAGGGTGCTTTTGCACACGGACAAACCTATGTGGCCCTTAGTCGGTGCAGAACTTTAGAAGGTATAGTTTTAAGGAAAAAACTCAAATCCTCTGATATTCAAGTGGATGAACGAATCATCGACTTTTATAATACTCATTTTAGATAAGTTATTCCTGAGCAGTGAGGATGTACAGTTTATCTAATTGTCTACCATCAAAATATATTTTTTGATTAACCTGAATGGTAGAGTCTAGTGTGGGGAATAACTTTTCATATACGGTTTCATCAATTATAGCTGGTATAATTAAAGATTCTCGGTTAACAGAGGCGTTGTAGACATTAATTGATTCATCTGATTGTCGCTCGGTTTCTGCTCGTTCTACATAGGCCTCTAGCTTAGGAGTAGCAATAAAAAACGTATTGAGCTCTGAGGACTCCACATAGGCATTATGCTTATGAGGCCCTAGGGCATTAGGATTCAATTGATAAATCAACAACCAAAAGAATAAGACAAATAAAGGTCCTAGTAATAGCGGTGCTCTAAGGTAATAGGTAGGATTTTTTCCATACAAGCCTATGACAGTAACAAAAGATAGTATCCAATAAACCGAGCAAATACCTAAACCCGCTCTAAAACCGCTTCCTCGGTATTCTAAAAAGGCCCAAACTAGTCCCACTATTCCTACAACTAAGATGAAGGCTAAGTGAAGAAGAAAACTGGCTTTGACCAATCTTTCATATCGATATTTTTCACTCTCAAAAGCAAGTGAATGCTTACCGATCAATAAGGCTAGCGGAAAAATACTAAATACAGAAAAAGATAAAACTGCGGGTACGAGCAATAAGAACACCCATATGCTCCATTCTTCTTTGCGTTTTATTTGAGTGGGTAATGAAGCTAATCCTGCTAGATAAAACCCAATAAATGGTAATAAGCCCAGCAACAATAGCACTATAAAATTGACTAGATTTCCTGAAGAGGCTTGAAAAAGGAATAGGTCATTATATAAACCTGCGCCATAATAGGTAAAACTAAAAGCTGCTGTAGCCAAGGCTAAGACACCATATATAATCTTTAGACTTTTTTTAGTTTGGAATAAAAAGATCCAAGTGCCTAAACCAAAATAAAATAAGAACAATATAGTTCGGTATGGATCCATGATTACCATAACACCAGCAAGTAGCAGAGCTACAAGCAGCTGCGTATTTTGTTTGGTTTTAATCCAACTGATCAATAATAAAGATAGAGGCAACTGAACAGATAGATACACTAAATCAAGTAGCATAAAACGGGCATAGAACAAAAAGAATACACTGCATACCATTACTATTATAGCCCATTGAAGACTACTTTGTCCAAATAACTTTTTTCCTATCCTGTAGCTGCTCAAAATACTAATGCATAGTATAGCCATGGACACCAATCTCCAATAAAATTTTTCCTGAGCCAGTAGTTCAAATAGCGATTGGAATAATTGTTGAATGCTGGTTGGTGAATCAAATATGGGGTGCAATAACAAAGGGAGCTCACCTCTCATTAAATAAAAC
>CAJXMP010000055.1 GCA_913056515.1 uncultured Lewinella sp. | reverse complement strand
GTTATTCTGCTTGGCTCCTATGATTTGGATGGCTTTATTACCCGTACGCCTCATTTTTGGTATTGGAATAGATCGTTTACCAGTCAAGTATTGAGTGGTTAGACTCTCTGAAGCATCAGTATAAATATCATTATAGTCTCCTGCAAAAACAATAGAACCACCATGTACCCCTGCTTCCGGACCTACATCTACCAAATAATCAGATGCACGCATGATATCTTCCTCGTGTTCCACAACAATTACAGTATTCCCCAGGTCTCGTAGCGCATGTAAAACCTTAACCAAGCGTGCAGTATCCTTAGGGTGTAGACCAATGGATGGCTCATCCAAGATATACATGCTGGAGGTTAGGTTGGACCCTAGGGTGCGGGTTAGATTTAATCGTTGAGTTTCTCCTCCAGACAAGGTAGAAGACACCCGCCCTAAGGTTAAATAACTCAAGCCCACATTCATCATGAACTCCAACCTATTCTTGATCTCAATCAATAGTCTTTTACCAACTTTCTCCTCAGTGTCCGTAAGCTGGATATGATTGAAGAAATCAAGCAATTCGTCAATTGGTAGATCCACCAAATCCGGAATCGTTTTACCATTTATCTTAACATAAGAAGATTCAGGTCTTAATCGACCTCCTTCACAAGTTGGGCAGGTCGTTCTTCCCCTGTAACGAGCAAGCATAACCCGGTTTTGTATCTTGTATGATTTAGCCTCCAATGTGGCAAAGAAATCATCTATACCTTTGAAATATTCGTTACCGGTCCATAACAAGCGTTTTTGAGCTTTCGAAAGCTGTTCAACTGGAGTATGCACGGGAAAATCAAATGCATGAGCATGCGTTAGGAATCTTTGCAATAGTTTTCCGTTCTTTTCTCCTCTCCAACAGAAAACAGCTCCGTCATAAACGGATAATGAGGGATCTGGTATCACCTTGTTTTCATCAATACCCATGACCCTTCCAAAGCCTTCACATTTTGGACAGGCTCCATAGGGATTGTTATAATTGAATAGCTGCGGGGTGTTTTCTAAAAACTCCATGCCATCCAATTCAAATCTATTATTAAATAGGACCCGTTCCCCTCCAACAATATCTACCACACATTCTCCTTCTGCCTCCGTAAAAGCTGTTCGAATCGAATCCGAAATACGCTTATTATTTTCTTCATCAGATGTATCAACACTAAATCGATCGACCAAAACAAAAAAGGCCTCCTTGTCTTGCACGGCATTAGATTCAAGCAAGGCTGTATCTCCAGATTCTAGGTATTCCTCGATCCAAAGTAATTCCCCTTGATACATAACTCTTGTGTATCCCTTTTGAAGAAATAAATCTAATTCGCGCCGTATACTGCGGTCTTTATATTTGGCTTGAAGTGGAATAAAAATTTGAGCTCGACTGCCTGCCTTCTGTGATAGGATGAAATCCACTACATCAGATACATGATGCCTTTTTACAATCTCGCCAGAAACAGGTGAATAGGTTTTCCCCACTCTAGCAAATAATAATCGAAAGAAATCGTAAATCTCTGTGAGTGTCCCGACGGTAGACCGGGCATTTCGAGTACTAACCTTTTGTTCTATGGCAATAGCTGGACAAATCCCTTTGATTACATCCACCTCTGGCTTTTTCATTCGCATCAAAAACTGCCTAGCGTAAGAAGACAGGGACTCCACATATCTACGTTGACCTTCTGCAAAAAGCGTATCCATGGTGATAGAGGATTTACCAGATCCAGAGAGACCAGTAAATACAACTAATTTGTTTTTAGGAATAGTCAAACTGACGTTCTTCAAGTTGTTGGCTTTTGCCCCCTTAATCTCAATGTAAGACTTGGTTTTTTCCTTTTCCGCTAAAACTGTAGGATCCTTCTTGATTGCCATATAAATAGATTACCCCTTATATACCTTTTTAGAGGCTATTTAGTTTAATGCTCATCTCCTTAGAGCTAAATAAAAAACAAAAGAACAAGGTACAAATATTTAATTTCAAGAAGAAGAAAAGAAAGAAGCATAAGAATTGATTTTACAAATGTTTTCTATCTTTGGCACTAACCTTAATACAGCCATTAAGGAATATTACAAAAGTCAAATTAAGTAAAACCATGACTGATTTAGATATTGCTAAAAAAGTTGAGCTGCAGCACATCAAAAATATTGCTCAAAGCTTGAATATCAGTGAAGACCAAATGGAGTTCTACGGTAAGCACAAAGCTAAACTTCCACTATCACTTATTGATGAAGAAAAGATAAAAGATGCTAAGCTTATTCTAGTTTCAGCCATTTCTCCAACTCCTGCTGGTGAAGGTAAAACTACTACCTCTATTGGATTATCAGAAGGATTAAATAAGATTGGTAAGCAGACAACTGTTGTATTAAGGGAGCCTTCTTTAGGTCCCGTATTCGGAATCAAGGGCGGTGCAACTGGTGGAGGTTATTCACAAGTTCTACCTATGGAAGATATCAACCTACATTTTACAGGAGATTTTTCCGCTATTGAAAAAGCACACAACTTACTTGCTGCCTTAATTGATAATAACATTCAGTCCAAAACTAGATCCTTAGGTATAGATCCTAGAACCGTACTTTGGAAAAGGGTAATAGATATGAATGACCGAGCATTAAGATCAACCATTGTTGGACTTGGTGGTACCGGTAATGGAATTCCAAGAGAAACAGGATTTGATATTACTGCTGCATCTGAGATCATGGCCATCCTTTGCCTTTCGGCCAATAGATCAGATTTAAAAGAAAGACTTGGTAATATTTTTGTTGGATTTACTTTCGACAAGCAACCTGTATACGCTCGAGACTTAAATGCACAAGGGGCTATGGCAGCATTACTTAAAGATGCCATAAAGCCAAACTTGGTACAAACCATAGAAGGCAATCCTGCCATCATTCACGGAGGACCTTTTGCCAATATCGCCCAAGGTACCAATTCAGTCATTGCAACTAAACTGGGTCTGTCCATATCCGACTATGTAGTGACAGAAGCTGGCTTTGGTTCAGACCTTGGTGCTGAAAAATTTTATGATATCAAGTGTCAGGCAGCTGGATTAAAACCGGATGCCATGGTCATTGTAGCAACCGTAAGAGCTATTAAATATCACGGCGGTGCCGATTTAAAAACAATCACAGAACCAAATCCAGAAGCTGTATCAAAAGGATTATCTAATCTGGAGAAGCACCTTGAAAATACACGCCACTTCAATGTAGAACCCGTAGTTGCTATCAACAGATTTAATACGGACACAGAAGAAGAAATGGATATCATTTATAAAAAGTGTGAGTCCATGGGGATCAAAGTGGTGCTTTCCGAAGTGTGGGCTAAAGGTGGTGATGGTGCTATCGACCTAGCTAAAGCTGTTGTAGAAGTTATTGAAAGTGGAAAATCAAACTTTACTCCACTGTATAGTTGGACGGATAGTATTGAGGAGAAGGTACATACTATTGCAACAAAAATATATGGTGCCGATGGAGTTGAATTTATGCCTAAGGCCAAAAGAGCACTTAAGCGCATCGATAAGTTGGGACTAAATGAGCTACCTGTTTGTATTGCCAAAACTCAAAAGTCCTTTTCGGATAATGATAAGCTTTTAGGAAGGCCAACAGGCTTCACGCTCACGGTACGTGATATAGAAATAGCTGCAGGTGCAGGTTTCGTCGTTCCTATCACTGGAGCAATTATGAGAATGCCTGGACTTCCGGCTGTACCAGCCTCAGAGCACATAGATATAGATGAAGATGGAAACATCTCAGGCTTGTTCTAAATCAGTAGAAACAGGAAGTAAAAGGAAGTAAATCAACGGATTTGCTTCCTTTTTTTTATCTTTCTTGAAATATCTAGAAAGATGCTTAAAAGTGTATATGTCGCAGCAACCAGTCAACACGTAGGTAAAACTACCTCCACATTGGGCCTTGTAGCAGCCTTATCTAACCAAGGTCATGAGGTGGGCTATTGCAAACCAGTAGGTCAACAATTTTTAGATTTGGGTCAGCTTAAGGTGGATAAAGATGCACTACTGTTCTCCAAGGTCATGGACTTCGAACTTTCCTCAGAATTACATTCCCCTGTTATCTTAGGTAGAGGTGCTACAACTGCTTTCTTAGACACGCCAGATGCTTTTAACTATACAGATAGAATACGCTTTGCCGCTTCTCATTTACAAAAAGAAAATGAAATAGTCATCTATGAAGGTACTGGGCACCCTGGAGTGGGTTCAGTAGTGGGCTTATCCAATGCGGATGTAGCCAAAATGCTAAATTCAAAAGTTATTATTATCGTTGAGGGTGGTATTGGAAATACCATCGACCGACTAGCTCTTTCTCATAATATGTTCCTATCAAAAGGAGTAGAAGTGATTGGCGTTATTGTAAATAAAGTTATCCCTGAAAAAATTGATAAAGTTTCCAAGTACGTTGGTAAATACTTAGAGCAAATAAATCTGCCCTTATTAGGTGTTCTTCCATTTGATAGTTCTTTGAGTTATCCCATTATGTTCACTATCTCCCAAGCGGTAACAGGTAGAGTACTACTCAATGATAAAAGTCTAGATAATCATGTTGAAGGTTACATTTCTGGATCTCTGATAGACCAAGAGGATTTTGAAACAGAAAAAAAGAACTTACTACTGGTGGTAAGTTTTAAAAGGTTGAAGGAAGCATTAGATAAGATTCAAGCGTTAGATAATAAAAGAGACCCAGAATTAGAACAACTTATCTCTGGAATTGTAATTACTGGTGATGGGAAGCATGAGCTACCCATAGAATTATCGGCTTTGGCTCATGATTATATTATAAAATATAAGCCTCCCGTAATTACAACAGCCTTAGATACGTTAGGATCAGTAGTAAAGATTTCTAATATCGAGGTAAAAATCAATACGCACACACCTTGGAAGGCTAAACGTGCTATTGAACTCATTACTGAACATGTAGATCTTTCTGCAATTACAAACTATAAAGCAAATACTTGATGTTACAATGGATCGCCATACTTAAATCAGTCCTCGACTTAACTGCTCAAGCGCATGAATGCCCTGATATTCCCTACAAACGTAATAAACTATTTGGTCTAATTAGATACTATGCACCTGAGCAACAAAAAGCATTAGAGCAAATTATTGCTGAACAACAAAGTCCAGTCAAATTCCAAGAACAATTATTGGATCTACTCATTCGTATTCCTGAGAATGAGCGTACTCAAATTGTCCAACACATTGGTAAGGACTTATCTAAGTATTTTCCTGAAGCTTGTGAAGACTTATGCTCCATTGAACTATTTAATAATGAGCTTCCTGCTATCCGATACCAAAAAAACTTAATCAAACTCAATAGATATTTGACACTAACCGACCGGGCGATACTAAGAGGCAAGTACTACTTGGCTTATAAATTAACGTACAGGTGCTTGAAAGAGTACTATCGTATCTTCCAAAACAAGCACCATATACAAGTCCAATCAGATCCTAAGGATATCAGTCATACCAGTATCTCAGTGTATCACTATATTCTAAAGCAATTAACCAAATACGGTAATTCAGCCCCTACCAAAAACCTACTGTATTTTTCTATGGTTTCTCAAAACCTAACAGAAGAAGAACAACCAGAAAGTCAAACCAAGGAAGAGAAAAAAGCCTATGAAAATCAGTTTGACCGATTGTATGCTGAATATGCCAAAGACAATGTGCAAAAAATCATTCGATATATTTCAAAGTATTTCTAAAAAGAAAAGCCAGCTCGAAAATGTGAGCTGGCTTTTCTTTTTAGAATGGACTTGAGAATCGTTCATCCTGTAAGAAAGATTCATCCGTCATGGTATGCAGGAACTGCAATAAAGCTTCTTTTTCTGTGTCCGTAAAGTTAAACCCGCCAACTGGTAAATTAAAATCAGGCATAATATTTTCTGGCACCCCTAGCGTAGGATAAATTCCTGATGAATAATGTTCTATCACTATTTCTAGTGTTTCAAATCGACCGTCGTGCATATAAGGACCTGTAACAGATACATTTCGCAAAGCAGGAACCTTAAATTTATATGATCCATCCCCTTTGTCATCATAATAAAATCCTAACCCGTTATTCATAGTAGAGAAAATAGGCATACCTCCTGTAAATCCATGACAGGTAGAACAATTCGCCATATACAAATTATGCCCCATGCTCTCCATATTAGTGAATACCGTTGAGGAATTTCCACCATTAATGGAAGGTCCATTCAAGAACTGATCAAACTTGGAATTAGATGGATTCAAAGATTGCATAAACTTTAGCAATGCATCTACTATATCGTCTGAAGAAATAGTATAATTCACATCACCTTCACCATAGGCTATCCCCATCAATACTTTGATGTAATCGACATCATTCAGTTTATCGTCTAACTCATCTAAGGGCATACCCATTTCAATAGTATTCTCAATGGTCTCTCTAATTTGATCCGGAACATTGCTAGCTCTATGATCCCAAAACATACTTGCCCCAAAGAAATCATTTTCCCCAAAATAAGGATTAGATTCTGAGTTCGATGCACCTGTTGCTGAAAAGGCAATTGAATTTCGCTCAGTTACTTGTCCATTAATTCCTTCACTAAAATCTTTATCATCTGCAAAACCTAGTTCTTGGTGGTGACAACTTTCACAAGCAGTAGAATTATCTATGGATAAGTGCTTATCGTAAAAAAGTACTCGACCAACCAAAGCCTTAGCATCAAATTGATAATCGCGATTATCTTCATCTGAATTACTATAATTCGGAAGTTCGTTAGGCAAATTCAAATGCTGACTTACTAATGCATAGTTCTCATCAGACATAAATAATGTAGTTGTTTCTTCTTCGTCAATGAAGCAAGAACTCAATGAGGTGACTAAGAATAATGCACCTAAGTATAATGGTCCGAATTTTATTTTCTTCATAATCTTTAAATGTTAGGGGTACAATGTGCTTTAATATAAGACGCAATCTTTAGAAAAATGGTTGTATTAAGTTTATTTAACAGTATGTTGAGCTTTAACCGTCCACTTCCTCTTAATTTAACTTTTTGCTTATTATATTATCCTTAGCATTCTTATAAAAATAACACACATAATATGAATATTCAAGCCATAGATTGGGTAATTATTGGAATTTGCCTGCTTGTTGTCCTTGCCATTGGACTATTCTATACCCGAAAATCAGGAAAAAATCCAGACGAATTTTTCCTTTCGGGAAGAGATATGCCTTGGTGGTTGTTAGGATTCTCTATGGTGGCAACTACTTTTTCCGCAGATACACCCAATTTGGTTACGGATATTGTTCGAAAAGACGGAGTTGCTGGGAATTGGGCTTGGTGGGCATTTTTATTAACCGGAATGCTAACTGTATTTTTGTATGCTCGCTTCTGGAGAAGATCAGGTATTACCACAGACTTAGAATTCTATGAACTGAGGTATAGTGGCAAACCTGCAGCCTTCCTAAGAGGATTTAGGGCTGTATACTTAGGCTTCTTTTTCAATGTTATGATTATGGCGACAGTCATGCTCGCTGGAGTCAAAATTGGTTCTATTATGCTTGGTGCCACCCCTATACAAACCATAGTAGCTGTTTCCGTATTTACTGTAATTTATAGTAGTCTTGGTGGATTCAAAGGGGTAGTCATGACAGACTTTGTACAATTTATCATTGCTATGGTCGGTTCAGTGGGTGCAGCTATTGCTATAGTGAAACTCCCTGAAGTGGGTTCCTTGGATGCCTTAGTTAGCCATGAATTGGTACGAGATAAATTACAATTCTTTCCAGACCCAGGAACGGACACCTTCATCACTGTATTAATCATACCTATTGCCGTGCAGTGGTGGTCGGTATGGTATCCAGGAGCCGAACCAGGCGGTGGAGGCTACATTGCCCAAAGAATGCTTTCCGCAAAAGATGAAAAAAATGCGCAGCAAGCGACCCTGTTCTTTAATTTTGCACACTACGCACTTAGACCATGGCCATGGATCTTAATTGCTTTAGCATCACTAATCGTCTTTCCTGAATTATCTGACTTAGAAGCACAATTTCCTCAAGTCGATAAAAGCTTAATCAATGATGACTTGGCTTATCCAGCCATGTTAAGTTATCTACCTAAAGGGCTACTTGGAATAGTAATTGCCTCTTTGCTAATGGCCTTAATGTCCACCATATCTACCCATTTGAATTGGGGTGCCTCCTACTTAACGCATGATTTTTACAAGCGATTCATAAGACCTGATGCCAGTGATCAAAATTTGATTGTATTTGGAAGAGTAGTAACTGTACTCTTGATGTTGTGCACAGCTCTTTTAGTGCCTTATTTAGAAAGTGCCAAAAAAGCATTTGGCATATTACTACAAATCGGAGCGGGTACAGGACTTCTTTTTATACTAAGATGGTTCTGGTATAGGATTCATGCCATTAGTGAGTTAACCGCTATGATTGTATCCTTCATAATGGCTGTCTTATTAGAAATCGTCTTACCTAATCAGTACGATATTGTATTCACAGGTTCAGAGAAGTTATTGATAGGAATTGGAGTTACAACCTTAGCTTGGGTGGTAGCGACTTTTGCTTATGATCCGAGTAAAACAATTACAAATGGGGAAGCATCAGACCAAGATGAACCTTCCACGCATGCAGCCAAACTGATCCACTTTGTAGAACTCATTAAACCTTACCCAATGGGCTGGCGTAAATTCCTATTAGCCAATAACAGACCGGATTTAATTGAAAAGTGCGAAGGTGGATTTAGCCGTTCGATTTTGCAAATGGTACTGGGCACATTAGCCATTTATTGTCTATTATTTGGACTTGGTTCTTGGCTTTATGGCAACTCGCTTGAAGCTATTATTACCCTTATCATTGGATGTATTTCAGCTTGGGTAGTGCTAAGAAGGTTATAAAAAAAGGGGAAGTAAACTTCCCCTTTTTTTATCGCTTCATCCAAGCTCCATTTGTAAAGTCTGGGAAGTACATAGGTGCTCCCCCAGCAGCAATTGAAGCCTCACTCAATGGCGTAACTGCAGCCCAAGAAGCCGCATCATATACATCCATAGGCGGAGCAGCATCACGTTTAGCTGCTTCAATAAAAGCATTGATTACGAAATAATCCATACCACCATGTCCGGCACCAGCGGCTTGCTCCTCTAATTCTATCCAAAGTGGATGGTCATATTCTTTTAAATATGGTGCCGCATCTTCCCATCTATGTGCAGGTGATTTCCCTTCTATGTATATCGACTTATTCACTGCCATCCAAATACCTTCCGTTCCTTGAACCCGGAATCCTAAAGAATAAGGTCTAGGAAGATTAGTATCATGACTCAATAGAATACTTTCTCCATTTTGAGTTTTAATCACTGTAGTCACCACATCGCCCAGCTTGAACTTAACATTGGCATTCGGATGGTCCGCACCTCCGTTATCTACAATATATTTATGTAATCCTCGAGCTTTACTAGAGGTAGAAGTCAAACTAAGCATTCTATTCCCTCTATTTAAGTCTACCATATTTCCTATTGGACCAAGTCCATGAGTAGGATACAAATCTCCATTACGGTGTACCGAGTGATTGGTTCTCCATTTAGCCTCAGAATATCCCTTATCACCAAATTCAACACCACCACCATATGGATTTATACCATCATTGAATTTAACTACTCTCAAATCGTGTTGGTATCCTCCTTCTAAATGAATCAATTCACCGAAAAGTCCTTGCCTAACCATATTGGTAATAGCCATAACATCTCTGCGATACATCACATTTTCCAATATCATCAAATGAGACCCCGTGCGCTCATGCGCACGAACCATTCCCCAGCACTCCTCCAATGAGGTCGCACCACATACTTCTAGTCCAACATATTTACCCGCTTCCATAGCATCAATAGCCATAGGAGCATGCCATGTCCAAGGTGTGGCAATTAATACAGCGTCCACATCATCACGCTTTAAAAGTTCTTTATAAGCATGGGGACCGTCACTAAACAAAGCTGCTTCCGTTTTTCCTGCTTTGGTAATCATTTGCTGAGCTCTGTTCAAAGCATCCACATCTACATCACAAAGCGCAGTCACTTCCACATCAGCTCTATCTAAAAATAGGCCTAATAATGAGCGGCCTCGCATGCCCGTTCCTAAGATTCCAATACGAACCTTTTGTCGCTTGGTAGCTGCATGAACTAATTGCGGATGTACCAAGGCTAAGGCACTTATTCCAAAGGTATTTCTTAAAAATTTTCTTCTTTCCATATTATAAATCTATAGGATGTACAATTTCCTGAACGCGCTTGATGTCTTGTTGACTAGTCAAGTCTGGAACAGATGCATTAGAATAATAACAAAAAATATCGGTTTTTTGGGCAAGCATTCGCATACTAGTTGGTAATTCGTGCTCTTGCCTTTGAGGATTCATGGGTGTATTTCTTAAGACAGGTAAAACAGTATCATAATCCAATTTCCAGATATTCATACTGACCCAAGGCTCCCCCCAGTTTGATCTAATGTTCTCATCGGGCTTTTCAACTATATCCTTTAAACAATCCTGCTCTATTTTTAAAAGCGCATAATTACTTATCCTGGATTGATCTGGATGTACATCGTGCGCATGGTAGGCAACCATAGCATTAGGGTGAGGGCTATTAGCCAAAGTAGCTATTTCAGTAGAATCATATAAATTATCTCCATTACTGACTAAGAAAGCATGTCCCGACCAAAAAGGAACTGCCTCTAAACCCACTTGTAATGCCTGCGCTGTACCCAGTGGTTTCTTTCGTCCTGCCGGTATCTTTTGTTGTACAAAATGAATGGTGCAATCCCGAAGAAAAGAAAACCCATGTTCCATAAAAAAATTAGCGGTGTACTTATCTTTTTCATTGAGCACCAAGCAAAACTCTTTTACCCCAGCTTCGACATACATTTTCATCAGATAGATTAAAAAAGGCTCTCCCGAAGGTCCTAAGCCTATCATAGATTTGGGTAGCTGTTGAGCTTGTTGACTCAGCTCGTCACTGAGTTCGGCATCTAGCCTGACTTGCTTCATTCGGCTAGACATACCTGCGCACATGATAATCGCTTTATCCGTTTTCATATCTTACTCCTTCATCAATTTGAATGATATAAGCTTTTGCATTACAAGAAGCTATCGCATGAGCCACTTTTTCTGGATCATTTGGTGCGTAGGCAAATATGCAACCACCGCCACCCGATCCATTAATTTTTCCCCCCAATGCTCCCGCATTTATTGCTGCATGAAGCATGGTGTTGAGTTTATCCGGTACCAATCCATAAACTTGATCCAAAATTTGATGTTCTTCCGTAAGTAATGCCCCTATTTGATAGGGATCAACATAGCCAGATTGAATCATTTTTAATGCTTCTTGAGTTATATCCCGATTCCTTATAGTCTGTTTAAGTACTGAATAGTGTTGACCAAGCTTATCTTTCCAATCTGGTGGGCAATTATCCTGCTCCAGCTTAAAATCAGGCTCGATATTTTTAGCGGCACGAACGGCATCAAAAATGAAAGTCTTCGTTCGAGTTAATACCTCATGAGTTGCTTTGGGTAAACCAGAGTCACCCAAAACAAAAGTGCCTTGAAGAATAGGAAGCTTTGATACTTGTTGATTAGCAGTATTTAAATAAATCATCCCTCCCAAAGCAGTAGAATACTGATCCATAATTCCTCCTGGTTCTCCAAATGCATGCACCTCTGCCTGTACTGCAAAATCAGCTATTTCTGCTGACGAACAGGTATAACCATTGGCATCCAAAAGTGTTGCTATCCAACTAACTACAAGCGCTGATGAAGAGGATGTACCTGAATTGATGGGTATATTCCCTGAAATGTGGACATCTAGGCCTTTAGTAATGGCATATCCATGCTTTCTTAGCACTTGGATGGAAGACTTGAAGTAATCTCGATCATGTCTATATTCGGCTGCTGAATCCAGCTCAAAGGCATCTGTAGCTCCAATGTCTGGAAGTTCAAATGTACACCTTGAACTCTCATTTATTGAATACTTGATATTGACACGCTTATTTATGGCAGCGGCAATAACGGGTAGATGCAAGTAATCTTGATGTTCTCCAAACAAGCATATCCGACCTGGTGTGGAAATTATTCTAGACTTCATGGATGACTGTCACTAAATGAGAGTCATAAATTACAACTTAGGAATAACAAAGACGATTTTTGTCGTATGTTTCAAGAAGTTTTATTGCCATCACAGAGCCTAATGATTCATTAGGCTCTTTTGTTTTTCCAATTGCCTTTCTTGAATAAGTAAATAAAAATAACAGATAGTAAGGTTTCACTGACCACCACAGACCAAAACACTCCATCAGGTCCCCACTCAAAGGTTATTGCCAAGGAATACGCTAAGGTCAACTCGACCACCCAAAAACAAATCAAATTAACAATAGTCGGAGTAAAGGTATCTCCAGCCCCATTAAAGGCTTGAGACAGCACCATACCCATTCCAAAAAAGACATATCCTAAAGAAAAAATTTGTAGCGCTTTTATACCATATTCTTGAACGGTAACATCCGTTTTTTCAAAGAATCCTATAATCCAAGCCCCGTTGAAGTAAAGAATTACGGTAATAACCAACAAGTACGCAATATTCAATATAGCGGAACGGATAACAGACTGTTCAGCACGGTCAGGTTTCTCTGCTCCAAGATTTTGTCCGACTAATGCAGCGGCTGCATTAGAAATACCCCAACAGGGTAGAATACAAAAAATGATGACCCGAATAGCAATCGTATACCCTGCAATCACTGAGTCACCAAACTCAGCTACAATTCGCATCAATACAATCCAACTAGCTGAACCGATAATATATTGAGCTACACCTCCTGAACTAATTTTTAATAATCGATATAAAAGACCTTTTAAGAATCTGAAATGACTCCATTTTAAATGAATAGTAGACTTGCCTTTAAACAAAATATAGCATTGGAAAAGTACACCTACTCCCCTTCCTATGGTCGTTGCTATGGCTGCTCCTTCTACTCCCATGGCAGGAATTGGCCCCAAACCCATAATGAAAATTGGATCTAAAATAATATTTAATCCATTAGAGATTAACATAACCCGCATAGACCATGCTGCATCGCCAGCACCCCTCAACATACCATTGATAATAAACAGGAATAAGATCACTCCATTAGCAGCAAAGATAATTCGAGTATAACCCAGTCCCTCTGATATGATGGCACTAGAGGCACCCATTAACCTTAAAATATCCTCGGCAAAAATGAACCCAGGCACCCCAATTAATACAGCAATAAATAGGGTCAGCAATATGCCCTGCACCCCAACAAGGGAAGCTTCTTTATATTTTTTTGCACCTATTCGCTGAGCTACCATAGCGGCAATTGCTCCACTCACACCGACTCCTAATGCATATACTATAGTAACGATTGATTCTGTCAGTCCAACCGTTGCAACAGCCTCTTTTGATACTTTACCCACAAAATACACATCTACCAAAGCGAAACTTGCTTCCATCAACATTTCCACTACTAAGGGAACAGAGAGCAAGAAAATAGCTTTATTAATACTTCCTGTGGTAAAATCCTTAGGCTTACCATCTAAGGCATCCCAAATTAATCGGAATATTTTTTTCATGGATATTATTGAAATTCTGAAGATGCTCTTCGCAATCGATCATTTATAGCCTTTCCGATGCCTTGGTCTGGGAACCAATCGGCCACTATTGCATCATACTTTTTTGATTGATCAAGTTGTCGCATCACAGCAAACAAATTGGAAGCTGCTTCCTTCAGGTCAAATCCCATAGACAATAAGTATTGATCCTCTACAGGTAATTCAAAATTAAGCATATTGAATCCTATGTAGGCAATCTTTTTCCCGCTTAAATTAGATATAACCTTTGATGTTTGGCCAACGTAAATAGGCGTTTTAGGGGCATAATGAGATTTTAACATTCCAGGTGCCTTAGGATTACTGGCAGAAACGTCATTAACCAGAACAGGACCAACTATTCCTTCAATATCTTCTATAGAAATACCCCCTTTTCTAAAAACCCTTACCTGCCCATCTTCAGTGAGGCCTACAATGGTTGATTCTAATCCAAAGTCACAATTACCTCCATCCAAAATATATGGCACTTGCTCTCCTAATTGATCCGCTACATGCTGAGCACGAGTTGGACTAATATAACCAAATGGGTTGGCAGAAGGTGCAGCAACTGGAAAGTCTAAAAGACTCAATAATTCTTGTGTAACTGGGTGTGCAGGAATACGAACCGCTACAGTTGGTAATCCAGCAGTGACTTGATCTGAAATTCCATCAAGTTTCTTTCGAAGTAAAAAAGTAAGTGGTCCAGGTGAAAAGGCATCCAGTAATTTTTTCAAGGGTGCAGGAATTTCCTCTACTAGGTGCTGAATTTTTTCAATTTGATCGGTATGAATAATAAGAGGATCATAAGCAGGACGGTCCTTTGCCTCAAAGATTTGAGCAACAGCTGCATCATTCAAAGCATTTGCAGCTAAGCCATATACCGTTTCCGTAGGAATGGCTACCAATGCCCCCTCTTTCAACAACGCTGCAGCTCTTTTTACATCCTGACCAATCATCGATTCTTATTTCATGCAAAAATAAGTTTATTTTTGAGATATCATTGAACTAGAACTAGTGGAAATTATACATGGAGATAACAATTACAGCTTTCGGAATAGCCAAAGATATATTTAGGACCAGTGCTTTACCGATTGAACTTGAAGATAATAGTTCAGTGGATATGCTTAAGCAAGAACTAGAACGTCGTTTCCCAGAGCTTGCCAAGCTAAAATCATATGCCATAGCCGTCAATGAAACCTATGCAGCAAATGATGTTCTGATCAAACCAGCAGATACTGTTGTGATTATACCACCAGTTAGCGGAGGATAAATGAGTAAAATGAAATCTATAGATATCCAAATCAAGTCTTCAGCTTTATCCTTAGAGGAACAACTGGCCTTTGTTTCAGATGAGGCCTCAGGTGGTATAAATGTTTTCGTTGGAAATGTGCGCAATCAAACTAAAGATAAGCCCGTAATCAAACTGGAGTTTGAAGCATATATACCTATGGCTATAAAAGAAATGGAGCTTATTGCAACAGAAGCACTATCGAAATATGCCATTAATAAAATCAGTATTCAACATAGAATAGGTACTTTATTACCAGGAGAAACAGCAGTTATTATAGTTGTAGGCTCTGCGCATAGAGATGACGCTTTTCGCGCTTGTCGATACTGTATTGATACATTAAAAAAGACTGTACCCATTTGGAAAAAGGAATTCTTTGAAGATGGGGCAGTCTGGGTAGCAGCACATCCCTAAAATGAGTAGAGCCCTCCGAAGAGGACTCAAACCCAATATGTGTGCAGCAAAAAAAATTATTACTTTTGGGTCTTGATCATTATGCGTCCATCTGGACTTCTAACTAGACCTATAACTAAGCCATCATCTATTCCTTTAAATCCAATTTGAAGTATTTCACCACTTTCCATGGTAGATACTACAATCCCTGAATCCACCTGAAGTATAGTCCCATTGTCCATGACTTGAACTCGATCATTTACCTCAGGATACAAGGCTTGTACTAAGAGTACAGCAGTACTCATTTCTCT
>CAJXMP010000054.1 GCA_913056515.1 uncultured Lewinella sp. | reverse complement strand
AATACCTGCACTTAGCGCACAAAATACGGATAGCCTTACAATTCAGATTGAAGCAAATTCAGCCTATGCTACGAATACTTGGGTTGAATTTGGAGATAATACCATTTTACCATTAAATAGTCCAGTACTTGAATATACCTACGCAGTGGCTGGTACCTACACCTTAAAATTACATGCAGTAAATTCTTGTTGTTATGCTGTAGCTGAACAAGAAATAACAGTTGGAGCCACCAATGTCTATAATCTTGAAAACGAGAAGCTTAGTATTAGCCCCAACCCAGTAAATGATCAAGTTACAGTTGAATGGGAGGGAAGTAGTACAGGTACACTTTCTGTTTTTGATCAAACAGGAAGATTAGTATTAAGTCGATCCGTGCAATCTGGTGAAACCATTTTCTTTAATGAGCTTCCAAAAGGAAATTATGCGCTGATAATTAAAACAGCAAATGAAATAATTTCTACTCGCTTAATGAAGCAATAAAAAAGAGGGGCTCAGTTCATTGAGCCCCTCTTTTATCTAGATAGCACCCCTAATAGCTTGTATAAGACTCTAGCCCCTACATTCCCATCCCATTCGTTGGGTCTCCCAGCCACCTCATTTAAATCGGCTCCAATAATTGTTCTTCCTGATTTTTTTAGTTCATGCAGTATATAAAATGCTTCTTGAATCTCTAATCCACCTGCTACGGGTGTACCAGTATTTGGACACAGGGAAGGATTAAGGGCGTCTATATCAAAACTGATGTATACATGGCTTGGTAATTCATTAATTATTCTTTGGACAATATCTTTAAAATGTTCTCCTCTATATAGCGCTCTTCTAATATTTGCATCATAGAATACCTTAATCCTTTCGTTTTGATTTTCGACAAATTCAAGTTCTTCATTGCAAAAATCTCTAATGCCAACTTGGACCAGTTTAGTTATTTGTTTCAGTTGGAGTGCATTATACATGATGGATGCATGTGAAAGTTCAAATCCTTCGTATGCCTTCCTTAAGTCCATATGTGCATCAAATTGAAGTATGCCAAATGTATCATAGCGTTCAGCTAAACTTTGATAATAACCCAATGGTGTGCTATGAGCCCCCCCACATAGAACCACTTTTTTGCCTTGATTCAATAAAGCTTTAGTGTTTTGATAAATATATGTTTGAAACTCCTTGTTGCCTGCATTGATTTGATTCAAGCGATCTTTAGCTTCTGTATGTTTTTCTAATTGACCTCCTGATTCTAAAAAATCAATATGTGCCTCTGCTAAAGGCCTTAGTTTTTGGCAGAGGCGAAGCATGTCCATGGAAACAGGTCTGAAATATATTCCCTGTTTCCAAAAATCAGGGTAGTCTGCATCATATAAATCTAATTGAACGGAAGCCTCAAGAATGTTTGTAGGTCCATCTGAAGTGCCAGCACCATAAGAAACAGTAACATCCCAAGGAGCAGGTTGGATAATTAAATCAGCATGTTCCTCTTCAAAAGGTAGCCCAATAAAGTTTCCATTCTTAACGCCTACTCCGTTAGGATCGAAGGATTTAATTAGTTCTTCTTTAGTCATTTAGATCAGCTTTTGTATCCATCATTAATAAGCTCAAATATGGAAATAAAAAACAAAATAGGATTGAAATTTTAGATTATATTTGCCGAAATTTTTACAGCTTATAATTTTAAAACTAATGTCAAGAATCATAATTATAGGTGCAGGTGGTGTAGGTAGAGTAGTATCCTACAAGTGTGCACAACACCCAGAGATCTTCTCTGAAATTATGTTAGCGAGCAGGACGCTTTCAAAATGTGAGCAAATTGCTTCCGATGTTCGTAAAGATACAGGGCATCAAAATTTTACTACAGCTAAGGTAGATGCTGATAATGTACCTGAATTAGTGCAGTTATTTAAAGCATACAATCCTAAGCTAGTTATTCATGTGGCTTTACCTTATCAAGATTTGACTATAATGGATGCTTGTCTTGAGGCTGGTGTACATTATTTAGATACAGCTAATTATGAGCCAATAGATGAGGCCAAGTTTGAATATTCTTGGCAATGGGCATATCAAGATAAATTTAAGGCAGCAGGATTAACCGCAGTTTTAGGTTGTGGATTTGATCCTGGGGTTACCAGTATATTTACTGCAAGAGCAGCTAAACACTTCTTTGATGAAATCCATTACTTAGATATAGTAGATTGTAATGCAGGGGATCACGGTCATCCTTTTGCTACAAACTTCAATCCTGAGATTAATATTCGAGAAATTACCCAAAAGGGAAAATATTATGAAAATGGGCAGTGGATTGAAACGGAACCACATGAGTTTAGACGGGAATTATCTTATCCGAACATAGGGGAGAAGAGTTCTTATTTGATATACCATGAGGAATTGGAATCATTAGTCAAGAACTTTCCAACAATAAAACGAGCAAGATTTTGGATGACTTTTGGGGATCAATACTTAAATTACTTAAGGGTTATTCAAGATATTGGAATGGCGAGCATTGAACCAGTTGATTATAATGGCCAAGAGGTAGTTCCGTTACAATTCCTTAAAGCTGTTCTACCGGACCCTGGATCACTTGGAACCAATTATTCTGGAGAAACCTCTATTGGCTGTCGCATTCGTGGAATAAAAGATGGGCAAGAGCGGACTTACTATATTTGGAATAATTGTTCACATCAAGCTGCTTATAATGAAACTGGGGCGCAGGGCGTAAGCTTTACTACTGGTGTTCCAGCCATGCTAGGTGCGATGATGGTACTCAAAGGGGAGTGGACTGGTGCTGGAGTATTCAATGTTGAAGAATTCAATCCAGATCCTTTTTTAGACCTACTAGGTCCATGTGGATTGGAGTGGCATGAAGAAGTTAATGGCGACATAGAATTTGATTCCTCATTTTAATAGTGCTATGGAATTTTCAAAAGATACACCATATGATCAGTGTTTAAGTCCAGCTTTTGTGTTGGACTTAAACCGATTGCAAAAGAATTTGAACCTAATCAAAGAGGTTCAAGAGCTTGCTTCAATAGATATCATTATGGCTTTGAAAGCTTTTGCCAATTGGCATTTGTTTCCAATTATTAAAGACTATGTCTCGGGTGCAACTGCAAGTTCTTTGAATGAGGCAAAATTAATTAATGAGTATATGGGGGTCAAAGCACATGCTTACTTTGTAGCTTATCACCCAAAAGAATTTAAAGAAGTATTAGCATGTAGTTCTCACATAACATTTAACTCCATTAGTCAATACAATCGATTCAAAACTGAAATTGAGGAACATCCTCACCCCATTTCAGTTGGTTTAAGGGTGAATCCTGAATATTCAGTTGTAGAAACAGATTTATACAACCCAGCTAGTCCTGCTTCAAGATTAGGGATGGTTGCAGCTAATATTATAGAATGGCCAGAAGGGATTGAGGGTCTACATTTTCATACACTTTGTGAGTCCAGCTCCTACGATTTAGAAAAAACCCTACAGGCAGTAGAGGAAAAGTTTGGTCAATTTTTGCCCCAAATAAAATGGGTAAATATGGGAGGTGGTCATTTAATGACCAAGAATGACTATAGTGTAAAACATCTAATTGAAACAATTACCAATTTCAAGGAAAAACATCAAGTTGAAGTAATACTTGAACCTGGTGCTGCTTTTGTTTGGCAAACGGGCGAGTTAGTTTCGGAGGTGTTGGATATTCACCAATCAGGAGTAGTTCAAACCTTAATACTGGATGTATCCTTTACTGCTCATATGCCAGACACATTAGAAATGCCTTACAGGCCAACTGTTTTAGGTCAAGTTCCTATAGAAAAAGCAGCTTTCAGATATAGATTGGGGGGATTATCTTGTTTATCAGGAGATTATTTAGAGGAATACGGATTTAATCAGGAAATTCAAATAGGGGACAGAATAGTATTTGCGGACATGATACACTATACCACTGTTAAATCCAATATGTTCAATGGAGTAGCTCATCCTAGCTTATTACAATGGGATGGAAGTCAGTTTCAATTATTGAGGTCTTATAATTATGAGGACTACAAAAAAAGAATGGGATAAATGAATAGCGAAGCATGTAAATCCTTTCTTACCAAGCGATTGACTGAGAAATACAGTGCCCGAGAAGCACAAAACTTAACTCGTATAATACTGGAAGATGCTTTTGGTCTAGCTTCAGAAGAGGGTTTTCATGCGCCTACAATGGAGGACATAGAAGAACTATTAGTCCAATTAGATAAGGGTATACCAATACAGTACATCGTAGGTAAATCTCATTTTTATGATTACATCCTAAAAGTTAATCCTGCAGTTTTGATCCCTAGACCAGAAACAGAAGAACTGGTATATTATATTTTGGAGTATTATAAATCTACTCAAACAAGCCCACAAGATATATTTGAGATAGGGACTGGTAGTGCTTGTATTACATTAGCTTTAGCTGATAAATTTTCTTCTTCTAATATTTTATCAATAGATAAATCTAATGAAGCCCTCTCTGTAGCTCAAGAAAATTTAGATACTTATGCAGTATCAAATGTAACATTGAAAGAAATTGATTTTTTGAATACTAGCCAAGTAGAGTTAGTGTCGAAACCCTATGATTTAATTGTTTCTAATCCACCTTATATTCCATTATCAGAAACCAAACAGGTAGGGGCATCTACTCTAAAACATGAGCCTGAATTGGCTTTATACACATCAGATAATATGGGTATAGAGTTTTATCAGGCTATTGCAAGCTTTGCTAGGAAAAATTTAAAAAAAGGTGGAGTAGTCTTTTGCGAAATCAATGAATTTAGAAAACAGGAGACCATCGATTGTTTTAAAAAGGAAACTTTTGAGTACATAAATTGTATTAAAGATATGCAAGGTAAGGATAGGGTATTACTGGCGAAACTTCGAAATACATAACCCTACAAGGAAAAAATGCTTATCTTTCATACTCTGAGTAGTGATACGAAAGGTAATTTATAATTATGGTAAGAAAGCAGGTAGAACTAAATAGTCAGGATAAAAAAGATAATAGCAAAGGTATTGAAACACCTATGCATGACCATGCTTTTGACTTAAGCGATGAAGAGAAGATAGAGCAGATTGAAGGTCATTTTCAGTCTATTATGGAAATATTAGGCCTCGATCTAGATGATGATAGTCTTAAAGACACACCGAATCGCGTGGCGAAAATGTATGTGAAAGAAATTTTCTGTGGCCTAAATCCTAAAAATAAACCTGCTGTTTCTGTATTTGACAATACCTACCAATACGAGGATGTACTTATTGAAAAGGATATATTAGTTCAATCTTGTTGCGAACATCACTTTTTACCATTTACTGGAAAAGCACACGTGGCATACATTCCTTCGGATAAGGTGGTAGGTTTATCAAAAATTAATCGCGTCGTAGATTATTATTCCAGGAGGCCACAAGTACAGGAGAGACTTACTTTGCAAATAGCAGATGAGCTCAAAAATGTCTTGAAGACGGATGATGTAGCTGTTTATATTGAATCAAAACATATGTGCGTTGCTATGCGCGGTATAAAAGATGACTCCAGTACCACCATTACGTCAACCTTTCATGGTAAACTAAAAGAAAAGGAATTCAAACAGCAATTCCTGCGTATGATCGGGAAATAAAAATAGGCACCGAAGTGCCCACTTTTTATTATCCTTTCTTTTTGGTTTTACTAAAGCCCATTCCTAAGAGTAAATCAAATATTTTATCCTTTAAATTTCCTTGGACCATAATTAATCCATCCTTTACACTGCCACCCACGCCACATTTGGATTTTAATGTTTTACCAAGGTCTTTCATATCATCAGAAGAACCTATAAAACCTTCTACCAAAGTTACCTCTTTACCTTTACGCATTTTTCTATCGATTGACACATAAAGTCTCTGATGCTCAGGCTCTAAGGTATCTTGCTCTTCTTGTTCGTCAAAAGTGTAGTCATAATCTGGATTCGTGCTATAAACTACACCTATTTTACGTTTTGATTTTTTACCCATATCAATTTTTACCTGGTTGCTTAATTTCGTAAGCTTCCTCCTTTTTAGAATATTCAACCATTCTTCTTACATCTTCTAATAATTCTTCCACATCATACACGACACCATCTTTTATTGTGTAATCAATAATCCCAGCGCGATAAACCTCATTGGAATCACTTAATTTGACAGCTCCTGTTCCATAAAGGTATTTAAAATTACGCAGTGGATTTTCATCTATGACAATCAAATCCGCCATTTTTCCAACTTCCACTGATCCGATTTCATCAGAAGCTCCAAGTGCTTCCGCACCATAAAGTGTAGCAGATCGAATGACCTCTAATGGATGAAATCCAGCTTCTCTAAGTAGCTCGAGTTCACGGATATAAGCAAAACCATACAATTGATAAATGAAACCAGAGTCAGAACCAGTAGTTACCCTTCCTCCACGATTTTTATATTCATTAACAAAGGTCATCCATAGTCGATAATTTTCCTTCCACATTAACTCTTCTTCGGTGCCCCAATCATGCCAATAGGATCCATGAGACACCCTGGATGGAGCATAAAATCTCCAAAGACTAGGCAAGGTGTATTCATCATGCCATTCTTGTCTTCTTGCTCGATGTAAATCCCTATTAGCTTCATAAATATTAAAGGTAGGATCCAAGGTAAAGTCCATGGCTAACAAACTATCCATGACCATATTCCAATGTGGACTATATGGAGCCGCAGCTTGCTTCCACAATCTTCCAGCTTCTCTAAATCGATCTTGTTCATTATAATAATTATAATCTGGAGGATAATTCTGAATGGTTTGTCCCTCAAAAAGTGCTTCTGGTAGTCCATACCAATGCTCCATACTCGTTAGACCTGCATCAGCACTCTGGACTACATTCCATCTAGCTACATCTAATTGAGCATGGTGACAGGCAGAACGCAATCCTAATGCACGGTTTTTACGTAATGCCGCATCCATGATTTCTGGTGCTGCACCAAAAAACTTGATACCATCGGCACCTTTTTGTGCATTATCAACAACCCATGCTTCAGCATCTTCAGGAGAATTGATTCCTTCATATCGACCTTGGCCAAACACCGTATAAGCATAAATTCTTGGTGCTGCAATTTCATTTTTTGCACTTCTTGATTTTTGATCCAATACCCAATCTAACCCATTACCACAAGATGGATCTCTAATAGTAGTAATGCCATGGGCAAGCCAAAGTTTAAATACATATTCTGCGTCAGCACCCTGTGCTCTTCCACCTATATGACCATGCATATCAACAAATCCTGGCAGAACATATTTGCCTGAAGCATCAATTTCTTTACCACCAGGCTTTAGGCTCGGCCTCCTAGAATCTTTAATTGGAACGCCTGGGTTCCCGACTACTTTTATTTGAACAATTTTATTGTTTTCTATAACGATATCGACAGGACCGAAAGGTGGAGAGCCTGTACCATCTACTAGGGTAGCCCCTCTAACTATAAGTTGGTCAAAAGGTCCTTCACCACGAACTCTATCTGGTGCCTTATCAACCTGTGCATTTAAAGAAAACGCAAAAACTAGCGTGATTAATGTCAATAGAAATCTCATGTTATTGCTTTTTTAAAGTAACATATTGTGTAGTAAAAGGGAGATAGGATTTTACCGTAAATACTTGTCCTGCTTCCTCTGGTGTTGAACTCTCTTTAGCATTTGCTGTTCGTACGGAGAAAATTTCGTAATAGATGGTTTCTTCATCAATGCATTCTAATTTATAGGATAACAAAGAACCTGAAACTTCAAACATGGAATATAAACCTCTTCCAATGCGAGCATGATCGATCAATAGACCATTATTTTCATCTAAAACATATACATCAGGAAATGAATCTTTTTGAATAAGCGTATATAGTTTTTCTACTTTTCCATATTTAGGACTGTCAATGACATTAGAGTAATTCCATTTATTGGCTTCATCTGTTTTAGAGAAAGTAAGCTCAACAGACGCAGAATCAACAATTCCACGGCCTAGATAATCGATATAAAGCGTACCTTTATATTCTCCTAAACAATCGTCCGGAAATGTAAAAGAATCTTGTCCATGAACTGTCTGGGAAACGGATGTGCATACTATAAAAATGAAAAATAAGCTGAATGGATTGTTCTTCATCTTGTGAATATTAAATTGTTGGTGATTTAATATACAACCTGCAAATTAATTTTGAGCACTTTCTAGTAAAGAATCTATATAATGAGAATACTCCTAATTGTAATTATACTTTTCGGATCTATTAAAGGACATACACAAAATGTATGGTATAACTTACCAACTGATACATTAGGTTTTAATGCATTCTTTCCTGAAAAGCCTGTACATGTGAACCAAAAATTAGAAACTGAATTAGGAGAGCTCTTACAAGAAACATTTTACATCAGCAGAGATGAAGGTCCTGTGTATGTCTATCAAATCAATTACTTAGAATATCCTGAAGGAACCATTCACTCAGATTCTATTGAATTGTTTGATGAATTCTACCAAGAAACGATATGGGCAGCCATGGAGCAATTCCAAGGTATTCTTATTTACGACAATGAAATAGCACTAAATGGGTTTCCAGGTCGGCTATATAGGATTGATTATAATGAAGAGAAGCTAAGCCTCAAAGTCCATTGTTTCGTTGTGCGAAACAGATATTATTCTGTGCAGGTCATACACAATAAAGGTGTCAAAAGTAATGCTGTTGAACGCTTTTTCAATGCATTTGATATTGTGCCTATTAAATGATGATACCGTATTTGTTGTTAGCCTTGTGCTGCACATATGGATCGTACGCTTTGTCCTCCATACTTATACACAGCATTTCATTAAACCAATACCTATCCGCATAATCATTGGTAATAGGAGCTATTTTCTTTATGGCAAGCTCTAATTCATTATGCAGATATTGTAAGCCACCTAAATTAAGCATAAAACTAAGTGTTTTAACCTCATTCATGAAAAGGCGAACTTCACAATTGTCCAATGTAGACATCAGTAAGGTATCTTTACTTAGGAATAATTGCTTAGAGATCAATTCAATGGGTAGCGTATGAGTTACCTGGGTTAATGACTCATCGGATAAAAAGGAAATAACAGTTCCTGGATTGAAACTTTTCATTTGAACTACATCCTTTTTGAAAATAAATTGAGACTTAAAGTATTGGTAAGAAGGTAAATCCATGGCTTGATTTAATACTTCCTTGATCTCATTAACCTGACCAATATCTTCTACTAGGAAAGTTAGCATTTTATATGTTTGGTTAAAGGCCAACTTACAAAGTGAATCAAATAAAGTAATTGAAAATGGATATGTCTCACTTATTTTAAATAAAGGAAAATAAGATGGATTTCTATTGGTAGTTTCATAAAGGTGTACAGGACAATCAAAATCAATATTTATACTTTTTTGTTCCTCTACAGGAAAAAATGCCAAATTACCTAATTGAGATGGATCTCTCTTATTTAAATTAGAAATAGGTGTATATTCAACCGAATTGTTCGATTTATTATTATTTGAACAAAGGTGTAGTATTAATTCCTCTATAGCTACACTTACGTTTTTTTTGTTGTCTTTATATAGGATATTTAATGCCTTATCCATATCATACAGATTATACGCTTAGTAATTTTCACTCTCATTTGTTGAAAGTAGATCAATGTATATTGATAAATATTAACTGTATTTGCATTAAATCAAAATATATAACCAACTAATTATCAATACATGAAATATTATTGCGCAAAAGTAGGCTTGCTGACTATTTTTATTTGTATTTCGATCAATAATATATTTGGTCAGGTATATGGGTATATCGTTGATGAAAGAGGAGAGGCCTTATCCTTTGCTACAGTCTTAGTCAAAGGAACAACAAAGGGAACTAGTGCGAATATAGATGGCTATTACGAATTAGATTTAGAGAGTAATACTGAAGTAGACTTAATTTATTCTTATGTAGGATATAAATCAAAACTTATTACTACAAGGTTTGAAAAGTCTAAGCTCAAGCAAAATATACAGCTTGAACCTGCTGCGATCAATATTCAAGAATTTGTGCTTGATGGGAATGCTAAAGATCCAGCATATGCCATAATCAAAAAAGTACAGGCAAAACGAAAATACTTTCTGAATGCTATTCCTGCTTATCAGTGTAATGCATATGTAAAAGGATTGATAGAGATAGATTCTGTACCAGATAAGTTATTGGGGATTCCCATTGAAGGTGTATTTGAAGATAATAGAGATAAAACTTTGTATTTATCCGAGACAGAATCAATGCTTATTGCAGAAAAAGGGAGGCCATTTAAAGAGATTATCAAAGCATCTGTTGTCAGTGGTGACGACCAAGGTGTAAGTTTTAATTCAGCAGCTGAAATGGACTTCAACATATTCATGAACACCTTCAAATTAGGTAAGGATATCATTTCGCCACTAGCAGCAAATGCACTGCTTTTTTATAGGTATAAACTGAATCGAAGCTATTTTGATGAATTCAATCGCAAAATATATGAGATACAAGTCATTCCGAAAGGAGCAGAAACGCCCTGTTATGCTGGAAAGCTATTCATTTTAGATGAATCATGGGCTTTACATTCATCTGAACTAGGCATCAATGGAAGCAGGTCTTTTGAGGAATTATTAGACACCTTAGTCATACAGCAACAGTATATTCCAATTGATGGATCAGAGTTTATGTGGCCATTTAAGCGGAGATTTATGATAGGGGGATCTACATTAGGTTTTTCTTTTGTAGGCAACTTCAATGCGGTTTATTCAGATTATACGCTAGATACCATTCAATTATATGGCTTAAAGAATAAGGAAGCCTTTAGATATGAGGAAACCGCTTTAACTCAATCAAAAGATTATTTTGATAGTATTCGTCCAATACCATTAACTCCTATAGAAACTATAGATTATGCTTACAGAGACTCATTAGAAACCGTAGAGATTGAACAGAAAGACTCTCTGCCGGTCCATTCCAATGCATTTAGACCCAAACATGCTTTGTTGGGCTATTCCTGGAAAAATAAATCGAACAATAAAGAACTTAAAATTGCTTCTTTGATTGAGCATTTTATTTTTAATCCAGTCCAGGGTAGATTGATTCAGGTCAATCCAGAATTATATTTTTATGCCAATAAGGAGAAGCAGGCATATAAGAAGGTTTCTGGTAAATTAAGCTATGGTCTAGCTGAAAAAAAATTAAGATATGAAGTCGGGTTTGATTGGAAACAAAATGATATAAATAAGCGTGTATTTAAATCTTCAATAGGAATTAGAGTTAGAGATTTCAATGATCATGAGTTAATTCATCCATTAATTCAATCTATATCAGCACTATATTTCAATAAGAATCCAGTTAAACTCTATGAAGAGAAATTTGCATCAGTAGCATTCAATCAAAAGATAGGGTCTGGAATAGGTCTAAATATTCAACTTTCAGGTCATCAAAGAGCTTTATTGAATTTGAATTCTGACTTCTCTTATTTTAATACTGCATTAGATTATCAAGAAAATATACCTGCAGGTTTGTCGGTTGATGACTTTGTTAATATGGATGTCTTAAAGCTTGGACTTAACTTAAGCTTTAATCCAGGAATGACCTACAAAACCTATCCAGGCAAACGCTATTATACTCCAAGTAAATGGCCCACATTTACCTTGGGTTCTGAATTACTACTATATAAAGATGCCTTTTCCATTAAAGGTGCATTAGAAGTGTCCGATGATCAAGTTCCTCTTGGTTTTTTGGGTGAGAGTAGGTTTTATATATTATTGCGTGGTGCAATTAATCCGGAACAACTGAATTATATAGATTATTTTCATTTTACAGGCAATGAAATTCCATACTTATCGGATAAACAATTGCAACGCGGTTTATTTCTATTCCCATATCATACTTACAGCACATCGAATTGGAATTTAAGTAGTGTCTTTGAACATGATATGAAAGGGCTAATTTTCAGTAGACTACCTATCCTTAAAAAAACAGGATTAAGTACCGTGTTTAGAATAGGAACTGTTATACAGGCCAATCAATATTACACGGAATACTCAATGGGTATTGATAGAATTGGAGTAGGTCCTTGGCGAGTCTTACGAGTAGACTATGTATTTAAGACTATTTCCAACTATCCAGGTATATCAAATAATGGTTTTAGATTCAGTATTGATTTTTAAAATAGGTTTAAAACTAATATGAATAGCCAAATTTATATGATACTCTATAAATTTGGCTATTTTGTCTAAATACCTGTCTTTTCAACATAATTTAGTTGATTATTACAACGTAATTGAATTGTATAATGAGTTCAGATTTATTGAAACTGTTTGGAATTGGCACTGAAATTGATGAAAGGAGTGCCGCTTTTTTGACTAAAGCCATTAGTGATAATGACCTACCTGGCTTTGATTATTTGGAGTATAAAAAGGCTCTTTCTGCATTAGAAGAAATGGATATGGATGCTGATATCGCTGTTCGATCTTCATTTAAAACTGCCGAAATTGCTGGTCTTACAAAGGCTAAGTTATTGGAAGCCGCTCAACACTATCTTAAAGTAATAGATCATGAAAAGAATCAATTTCAAGATGCTATGAAAAATCAATACAAGGTAAAGGTATTGGAGAAAGAAGAGCGTTTATCTTTTCTTAATGGAGGCATTTTAGATGGACAAAGACGCATTCAAGCTATCCAAGAAAAAATCAAAGAATTGGAGGTAGAATTGAATCAAGTTCAACAAGAATTAGATGCTGCAAAGAATAGCTTACAGCATACCGAGCAAAAATTTGTTGAGGCTTGTGGAGCGCTTGAATCTGTTATACAATCTGATATTGAAAAGTTTAATCAATTATTGTAATACGCACTTATGACAACAACACCAAATTTTGAAACTAGGACCAAAACTTTTTGGCAGAGACCAGAAGGGAGAGTAGGGGCTTTCTTTTTAATTGCATTATTAGGTGGTCTCGGTTATTTGGTTTTCACCAATATGGAATTCCTCATTCAATTGGCAGCCAATACATTGAGCTTGACTTTATTGATAGGCGCAATTGCAACCGTATTATTTGTTTTTATTAATCCAAAAACAAGGAACCTACTTTGGTATATGTACAAGAGTGTGATGCGCTCTGTTACTGGATTATTCGTTAAGATAGATCCTATAGGCATACTGAAATCCTATGTTGATGATTTAGAAAGTAACTTAGCTAAATTAAGTAGACAAATTAATACCATTAGAGGTCAAATGCGTAAGCTTAAAAATCTTATTACAGAAAATGGTAATGAAATTGATCAAAATCTTAAGTTAGCTTCAGTTGCCCAAAAACAAGACAATGAAACGCAGATGACCTTAGCTACAAGAAAAGCCGCTCGCTTAAAAGAAGCTAATGCTAAATATCAGACCTTGTTAAACAGGTTGGAGGTTATGAATAGGATTCTAGACAAAATGTATAAAAATTCAGAGATCTTAATAGAGGATACCAAGGATCAAGTCAAGGTTAAAGAACAAGAAAGAAGAGCGATTAGAACAAGTCATAGTGCTATGAAGTCTGCCATGGCTATCATTTCTGGTGATCCAGACAAACGCGCTATGTTTGATGCTGCATTGGAGCATATAGCAGATGATCTTTCATCAAAAGTAGGAGAAATGGAGCGCTTTATGGAGATGTCTGCTAATGTTATGGATTCAGTAGATTTAGAAAATGGGATATTCGAAGAAGAAGGGATGAAAATGCTGCAAGAATGGGAGAAAAAGAGTAATATCTTATCCATAAGCGATGGACAATCTGCTGATAAATTAGAACTTAAAAACACAGAAGAACCTCAAGCAGAGAAGCAATCTAATGCAGGAGATAGCTCTTCATATAACTCTTTGTTTGAATAAATAGAATAATATGGGACTTTTTAAATTTATAAAGGGAGAATTAATAGAGGTAATTGATTGGGTAGAACAAGACAATCAAACACTACTTTGGAAATTTCCTGATAAGGACGCTAATATCAAAAACGGAGCTCAACTAACGGTTAGAGAATCTCAGGAGGCTTTGTTTTTAGACGAAGGTATTTTCGCTGATTGTTTTCCACCAGGAAGACATACCTTGTATACGCAGAATTTACCCGTATTAACTTCACTGCGTAATTGGGATAAAGGATTTGACTCTCCATTTAAGTGTGATGTTTATTTCGTCAGCACTAAAACTTTTACCAACCTTAAATGGGGGACATCTAATCCAGTTATCCTAAGAGATCCAGAGTTCAAACAGGTTCGAGTAAAGGCTTATGGTGTCTATTTTATTAAAATTGTTGACCCGAAATTATTCTTCAAAGAATTCGCTGGCACCAAATCTGTGGTAAAAGTAAATGATGTGGAAGAAGCACTTAGAGATGTTGTTGCACCTAAATTCGCAGAAGCACTCGGAGAGTCAGGAACCTCAGTTTTGGATCTCGTATCTAATTATTCCGAATTAGGAAGTAAGATTGGTCCGTTAATTCAAGAAGTCTTAACACCATTTGGAATTGAACTTACCAAGTTTCAAATTTCTAGCACTGGATTACCAAAAGAGGTGGAAGCCTTTTATGATAAGATGACTAATATGAATATGGTTGATAACATGAATAAATTCAACCAATTCCAAAGTGCCAATGCTATTGAAAAAGCAGCCGATAATCCAGGTGGAGCTGGTGAAGGCATGGGTATGGGCATGGGATTTGGTATGGCTCAAATGATGATGAATCAGCAGAATCAAATGCAACAAAACAATGATTCAACTAATCCAAAGAAAGAGTCTAAAGAAGAAATTTTAAAGACCCTAAAAGAATTGGGAGACCTTAAGTCGGCCGGTATATTAACCGATGAAGAATTTGAAGCAAAAAAGAAAGATTTATTAAGTAGACTATAGTCAATTTAATGGAAGATCAACATAATATGGAAGGGCTAGAGGAAACTCTAGCCTTACCTTGTAGCTCTTGTGGGAATCAACTAAAATATGATCCGACCCAAAAAAAATATGTCTGTTCATATTGTGGTAATGTTGAAGATGTATCAGAGCATAATGATCAAATAGTTGAGCAAGATTTAATTGAGGCAATTAAATCCGCCAGGAAATATACCCCAGAGTCCAATCAGCAAAAAGTCTTTGATTGTAATAATTGTGGAGCCAAATTTTCAATTGACTCTGCTAAGGTTAATGTAAACTGCGCCTTTTGCGGATCGAAGAATGTAAACGAAGAAGCTTTTGAGCATAATTATATCCAACCAAGTGGTATTATTCCATTCCAAGTATCAATTGAAAATGCTCATGAAAAATTCAAAACTTGGATTAAAAAAGGTTGGTTTCATCCTTCCAAATTAAAAGAACTCGGTAAAGTTGAGGCTATTCACGGAATTTATATTCCTTGTTGGACTTATGATGCAGATTCCCATTCTACATGGTCAGGTCAAGCCGGTTATTACTATTATGTATCACAGACTTACATGGAAGATGGTAAAATGAAAACTAAACAAGTTCGTAAAGTACGCTGGGAGAGTAGGTCAGGATCCTTTAATAATAGCTTTGACGATATTCTAATTTCTGGTTCTAAAGGATTACAACAATATTATTTAGAAAACCTTGAGCCTTATCGCTTGGAAGAAGCCATTAATTTTGAACCTAAATTACTAGTGGGCTGGGAATCTGAAGTGTATAATGTTGAAGTAGACCAAGGGTATCAATCGGCTAAAATCCAAATGGATGCAAGAAACAGATCAGTTGCATCATCCCATCTTGGAGGAGATACGCAACGATTTTTAACCGTAAAAAGTAGTTACAGTAATCAAACTTTTAAGTTATTAGTAATTCCTGTATGGATGGCATCTTATCAATACAAAGGGAAGGAGTATAGCTTTACGGTTAATGGACAAACCGGCAAAATATATGGCAAGAAACCTCTGTCGGTTATTAAGATTGTACTCTTGATTGTGGTTATTTTAGCTATTGCTGGCACTAT
>CAJXMP010000053.1 GCA_913056515.1 uncultured Lewinella sp. | reverse complement strand
CCTCAGCCTCAAACACTTCTTCTTCTGGTCTTCTGTTGATATGTGGCGTATCGGCTAATAAAACCCCGTCTCTTCGGAACACTTTTCTTTTGTGGGAAAAATAAAGAGACGGCAAAGGAACCTGCTCCATAGCTATATACTGCCATACATCTAATTCTGTCCAATTGGAAATTGGGAATACTCTAAAATGCTCTCCAAAGTGCATTTTTCCATTAAACATCGACCAAAGTTCTGGCCGTTGATTCTTAGGATCCCATTGTCCAAATTCATCCCTATGTGAAAAGAATCGTTCTTTAGCTCTAGCTTTTTCTTCATCTCTTCGGGCACCCCCCATGGCAGCATCATATTTACCTCTTTCAAGCGCATCAAGTAATACGGCCGTTTGCAAAGCATTTCGACTCGCATTGAATCCCTTTTCTTCCCGAACCAAACCACTTTGGATAGCCTCTTCTACAGATCCTACTACCAAGTTCGCGCCAATACTTCCTAGCCATTCATCTCTGAATCGGATAGTTTCATCAAAGTTGTGCCCAGTGTCAATGTGCAATAAGGGAAAAGGAATCTTGGCTGGATGAAACGCCTTCATAGCCAAGTAAGTCATTAAAATAGAGTCTTTTCCACCTGAAAAAAGAATCACAGGATTTTCAAACTGTGCAGCTACTTCGCGAAGTACAAAAATACTCTCAGCCTCTAGCTCTTTTAAATGATTCGTCTGAAATGAATTATTCATAAGCATCTGCTTTAAATTGAATCAATGGTTCTATTGCCTCGAAAAGTTGATTAATACACGATTCTGGGCTTTGTGCTTCTGTTTGGATGTTCATAAAAGGTTGAACAGGGGCTTCAAAAGGTGAGTCAATTCCTGTAAACCCTTTAATTGCTCCACTTCGCGCCTTTTTATACAGCCCTTTCACATCTCTAGCTTCACAAGCCTCTAAACTAGCATTAATGTACACCTCCTTAAAATATTTTGGACCTATAATTGCTTTTGCCTGTGCTCGCATAGCTCTTGTGGGGCTTATAAATGAATTTATGGTAATGAGGCCAGATTGTAGATATAGTTTTGATATTTCTGCAACTCGACGAATGTTTTCCGCTCGGTCTGCCTCAGAAAACCCTAAATTTGCATTGATTCCGTTGCGAATATTGTCTCCATCCAATATTTGAGCTATATACCCTTCTTGAAATAACTTTTTTTCCAGACCAATAGCAATAGTGCTCTTCCCCGATCCCGACAATCCACAAAACCACAAGCATATGGGGCGTTGATTTAATCGTTTACAACGGTCATCGAATTGAACCATTCTATCGTGTATCGGAAAAATATGTTCTGGCATAATTATCGACTCATAACTTTTAACAAAAGGTGTCTATCAACACTTATCTGCAGACCCATACCTATGTGTTTCAAATTAATCAAGATTTGCCGCTGATCTGCAAGCCCTGTAACATAACCTTGAACTCCAATTAGGTTTCCTGCAGCAATTTCGACTAAATCACCTGTATTAAAATTACAATCCTGGGCCGAAACTTCCCATCCTTCACCCAAAATCCTTCTCATTAAATCAATTTCAGCCTCGGGTATAGGTACCATTTCTCTACCAAATCGAACATAATCTACCACATTTGGACTCTCCAGCACAGAAACATATTCATCCGCCCCTATACAAACGAAAACATAACAACTAATCAAAGGCAACTCTACCTCTTTCCGCTTCCTGTTGTATTGTCTTACTTTTTTCAACAACGGAAGATATACACTAATGGATTTAGCTTGTAAGTCTCTAAAAGTAGATTTCTCACACTTAGATCGAGTCCGTACAGCGTACCATTTTTTATCTGTATGTTTTATCCCTGGCATACTCCTTTTTTACAAGCTCCAGTAGGTGAATGCTTTACTATTTGTCAATGGTTTATACATGCTCTTTAAATCCATTAATATGGAGTCATTCCCCATCAATGAAGTAAAATCGTCTTCAGATAGGTGCTTGTACTCTTCATGGCTAACCGCCACTATAACAGCATCATAATCTGTGGAGACATTTTCCAATAGGGTTAGCTTATATTCATGGGCAACCTCATTTGGAGAAGCATGAGGATCCACAATATGCACATTAACAGAGTACTCCATGAGCTCATTAATCAACTCAACGACCTTTGAATTACGTATATCGGCAACATTTTCTTTGAAGGTCATTCCTTTGACTAAGACCTTTGCATTTTGAGGAGACTTTCCTTTTTGAATAAGCATTTGTATCAAACGCTTCGCAATAAAGGCAGGCATACCATCATTGATTCGTCGCCCACTCAAAATAACTTGTGGATCTATCCCCATTTGCTTGGACTTGTGTAACAGATAATAGGGGTCTACACCTATACAGTGTCCACCCACAAGCCCTGGAGTGAATTTCAAGAAATTCCATTTCGTTCCTGCCGCATCTAAGACATCTTGGGTGTTTATCCCCATCTTGTCAAAAATGATCGCTAACTCATTGACAAAGGATATATTCAAATCGCGCTGTGTGTTCTCAATAACTTTGGCCGCTTCGGCTACCTTAACGGTTGCGGCTTTATAAATACCTGCAGTGATAATAGCTCCATAAACGTCAGCAATCACCTCTAAGGCCTCTTCATCATTCCCAGATACAATTTTGAGAATTGTGGTTACTGTGCGCTCTTTATCTCCTGGATTAATTCGCTCCGGTGAATAACCAAACTTAAAGTCTTTCCCTGCTTTCAATCCAGATAGTTCCTCAATAATTGGAATACAATCTTCCTCTGTACAGCCTGGATAAACCGTAGATTCAAAAACCACATAGTCCCCTTTTTTAATCACCTGACCAACTGTCCTAGAAGCGGAAAGTAGGGGGGTTAAATTAGGTACTTTGTGTTCATCAACTGGCGTAGGGACTGCCACTACATAGAAATTAGCTTCTTTAAGTGTATCTAGTTGAGTGGTAAACACAATATCACTACCCTGAAATGCTTCCGTCTCAAGTTCTTGCGAGGGGTCTTGGTGATTATTCATCATCTCCACACGTTGCTCGTTGATGTCAAATCCAATCGTTTTGAATTTCCTTCCAAATTCTAGAGCAATGGGTAATCCCACGTAACCTAAACCAATGACAGCTATCTTATTTTCTCCTTTGGTTAATTTGTCTAACATAATTTTGGTCAAATTTTATGGACTATATCGTTTTCTAATTTATATTTTTCGCCACTTCCAGGGCAAACAGCTATACCTGAATCATCAAAAGTTAATCGCTCACCAAAAGCACTCATCCAACCCAATTGTCTAGCAGGATTCCCCACCATAAGTGCAAAGGCTTTTACGGCTTTGGTAACCACGGTCCCTGCACCTATAAACGCATATTCACCTATATCATTCCCACAAACTATAGTAGCATTGGCACCAATACTTGCGCCCTTTCGAACGACCGTCTTACTGTATTGATCCCTGCGGTTAACACCCGATCGAGGGTTAATTACATTCGTAAAAACCATTGACGGGCCTAAAAACACATGATCCTCTACCTCAACACCTTCATAAATAGACACATTGTTCTGGACCTTTACATGATCACCAATCTTTACATTATTGGCGATAAAAACATTTTGCCCAAAACTACAATGTTCTCCAATAACAGCCTTTCCCATGAGGTGACAAAAGTGCCAAACCTTGGTTCCCGCTCCAATAGTGCAACCCTCATCTACTAAAGCCGTTTCATGTACAAATACATCTTCCATCTATTCAATCATTTTACTAAAAACATCTCTAATCATCTCACCAATAGCCAAACAAGAAGTTGCTGCTGGTGAAGGTGCATTACATAAATTTATAATAGACTCGTTAGAAACTATCAAAAAATCGTCTAACAAGTTTCCTTCTTTATCAATGGCCTGGGCCCGAACTCCTGAACCTCCTCGCTTAAACATATGTGCCTCCACCTTTGGAATCATTCGTTTAAGTGTTTGCACAAAAGCTTGCTTGGAAAAACTCCTATAATATTCATCTATACCTTTTCTCCAATGCTTCAGCCCTAGTTTTATTGTACCGGGATAACCCATGATTTCCAAAAACTCTTTAGCGTCAAAATCAAAGGCATGATATCCTTCTTTTTTTAAAGCTAGCACTGCATTGGGTCCCACCTCTATTCCTCCTCGCTGCATTCGGGTAAAATGAACCCCCAGAAAAGGAAAATTCGGATCCGGAACAGGGTATATTAAGTGCTTAACCAAATACTCGTAGGCTGGTTTAAACTCATAATACTCCCCTCGAAACGGAATAATCCTAAATGGCGTTTCAAATCCAGCCAACTGGGCTAGTTTGTCCGCATAAAGGCCCGCACAATTAATCATATATTTAGACACATAGATACTTTTACCTGTGTGTATTTTTATTCTGTTGTTTTGTTCGATTGATTTAACCTCCTCACCAAAGGCAAACCTTACCCCTCTTTCCTCTAATAGTTCTTTCATCTTCACTGCCATCGCCTTATAATCTACAATCCCAGATTGTGGGACATAAATAGATTGCAAACACTCAACGTGTGGTTCTATCTCCTGAGTGGCTGGACCGTCTAATAGTTGAAGCCCTTTTAGTCCATTTAATTGACCACGCTCATATATTCGATTCAAACCATCGATTTCAGCCTCATTTACCGCTACAATTACCTTTCCACAAACATCATGTGGAACATCGTGTTCTCGGCAAAAATCTAATAGATACTGATACCCTTTTTTACAATTCAAGGCTTTTGATCCTCCTGGTTTGTAATAAATTCCAGAATGGATGACACCGCTATTGTTTCCTGTTTGATGAAAAGCCACTTCAGGCTCTTTTTCTATGATCAACACCTTTAGACTTGGATAGCTACATACTATTTGCCATGCACTCGCTAAACCAGTTGCACCCGCTCCACATAAGACTAAATCATAGTCCTTACTCTCCATCCTTGAGATCTTTTCCTGCAGCCCAAACCAACAAGGGGTCAGTACCTTGACTAGACCAATCTATGTGATTGAACTCCTCCTCTGCATAAATCAAATACCTTACCTTACGCTTTATAATGGCTTCGATCTTACCTATTAATTGAACTAAATAATCTTGATCAACCTCCCCAACTAAAATCAAATCTATGATGTGAGAGTCTAGCCCTTTGGCAAAGTTACCTGTTAAATATGCTGCTTGAAGATTTCCGAGTCTATTCAGCACATTATCAATTACTTTATCTAATTCTATGTGCTTGATGACTAAATTTCGAATCGTGGCAAATAAGGGATGGCCAGTGTTGGCAGAATAATACTTTTTATTACCCTCCACTTCTGAGCTCAGCATGCCCGCTTTTTCAAATCGATTAAGTTCTAAACGGATGGCATTTGAGGACTCACCAAATTCTGATTCTAGTGCACGTAGATATGCTTTGGTTTTTGCATTAAAGAAAAACTTCAGTAAGAGTTTGATTCTTGTTTTTGAAGAGATTAGTGTTTCTATCATCAAATAACTGATTTAATCAGTACCTAAAAGCGGTTTTACGCACTTAAATCCTTAAATATCTGTCGGTTGAAGTAACCGGCATCAAAGTAACAAAAGATTGAGTAAAAAAATTACTCAATCTTAATATTATTTTTTGAACACTAATGACTTGTCTTATAGATAAGATATACTTGGCCTTAACCACTTTTCTGCTTCTGAAAGTGATATTCCCTTTCGCTGTGCATAGTCCTTAACTTGTGACTTATCTATAAGACCTAAACCAAAATATTTTGAAGAGGGGTGAGCAAAATACCAACCACTCACAGAAGCAGCCGGATACATAGCATAACTTTCAGTAAGCGATACCCCGATCTGGTTCTCTACATCTAGTAATTCGAATAAACTAGCTTTCTCTGTATGGTCGGGACAAGCAGGATAACCCGGTGCAGGTCTGATGCCTCTATATTTTTCTTTAATTAAGGCTTCATTATCTAATGACTCTGCGGTGTCATACCCCCAATAGTCTTTTCGAATACGTTCGTGTAGATATTCTGCAAAAGCTTCCGCTAATCGATCCGCGAGGGCTTTCAATAAAATAGCATTATAGTCATCTTGTGCTTGATCAAATAGGGCTAATTGTTTTTCAATATTTAAGCCAGCTGTTACACAGAAGCCTCCTATATAGTCTTTTACCTTTGTATCCTTAGGTGCCACATAATCAGCCAAACAAATATTTGGAATTCCTGCTGCTTTTGCGCCCTGTTGTCTTAAATGATGCAGCTTTTTTAATGCCATTTCCCTTGTCTCGTCTTGATATACAATCAAATCATCTTTCCCATTAGAATTTGCGGGGAAAAGGCCAAAAACAGCCTTTGCAACTAACCATTCATTGGAAATAATTTGGTCTAACAACTCCAAGGCATCCTTGTAAAGCTTAGTAGCCTCTACACCATACTGTTCGTCTTCTAATATCGCTGGAAACTTCTTACGCATTTGCCAGGAAGCAAAAAATGGTGTCCAATCAATGTATTCCTTTAAAACATTTAAATCTTGGTGTTCTATTACCTGCACTCCAAGTTGATTAGGAACATCTGGCTGATAGTCTGACCAATCAAGCTGAAGTTTATTTGCTCTTGCTTCTTCTATATCCAACAGGTTTTTAACCTTGCCTTGTTTCGTCCTCAATGCTCTTAAGGACTCATATTCTTTTTTGACTTCTTGGATAAAGTCTATTCGTTGACTAGAGCTTGATGCCGTCAGTTTTGAGGCAGTAGGTACAGCACGAGAGGCATCTAAAACATGAATGACCGGCCCATCATAATGCGGTTCAATCTTAACGGCTGTGTGCACCCTAGAAGTAGTCGCCCCACCAATAATTAGAGGAATTTTAAGCCCTCTTCTTTGCATTTCTTTTGCAATATCTTCCATGTGGTCAAGAGACGGTGTAATCAAACCACTCAAACCAATAATATCAACCTGCTCTTCTATTGCTCGATCAATAATCTTAGACGACTCCACCATTACACCCATATCAATAATCTCAAAATTATTGCAGGCCAACACCACTCCAACTATATTCTTTCCAATGTCATGTACATCGCCCTTTACTGTGGCCAATAAAATTTTTCCCTTGCTCCCTGATCCTGCAGAGGATTTTTGAGCCTCAATAAAAGGATTCAGGTAAGCCACCGACTTCTTCATTACTCGCGCACTCTTAACCACCTGTGGTAAAAACATTTTACCTGCACCAAATAAATCACCAACCACATTCATCCCATCCATCAGCGGTCCTTCAATAACCTGTAGTGGATGATCGAACTGTAAACGAGCCTCCTCGGTATCTTCAATGATATATTGATCAATTCCCTTCACCAAAGCATAGCTTAATCGTTCCGCCAATGGCGTCTGCCTCCAGGCTAGGTCTTTTTCGTTTTTCTTTGTTTTAGACCGCACCCCAGAAGCATACTCTAATAAGCTTTCTGTAGCATTCTTCTTCCTATTAAATAATACATCCTCCACTCGATTCAACAATTCTGGCTCGATGTCTTGGTAAACCTCAATCATACCAGCATTGACTATTCCCATATCCATACCTGCTTGAATAGCGTGATACAAGAAAGAGGTGTGCATAGCCTCACGTACCAACTGATTTCCCCTGAAAGAAAAAGAAATGTTACTAACGCCGCCACTGACTTTTGCTCCAGGACAACGCGATTTAATTTCCTTCGTTGCCTCTATGAAATGAATGGCATAATCGTTGTGCTCCTCGATACCTGTTGCCACAGCAAATATATTGGGGTCAAAAATGATGTCTTCCGCAGGGAAATTGAGCTCATCTGTTAATATGCGATATGCCCTTAAACAAATATTTACTTTTTCGTCTTTGGTTTCTGCCTGGCCCTGCTCATCAAATGCCATTACTACAACCGCAGCGCCATATTTTTGAACAATCCGCGCTTGTTGTTTGAAAACATCTTCCCCTTCTTTAAGCGACAAGGAATTAACTATACACTTTCCCTGAACACACTTCAAACCAGCCTCGATGACAGAAAACTTACTAGAATCAATCATGATAGGGAGTTTGGAAATATCTGGCTCTGCCATGATTAAGTTTAAAAATGTTGTCATCGCTTGCTCAGAGTCAATCAAACCCTCATCCATATTAACATCCAATATCTGTGCTCCCCCCTCCACTTGATCCACAGCTACAGATATGGCCTCTTCGTATTTATTCTCTTTGATTAATCGGGCAAACTTTCTAGAACCGGTTACGTTTGTTCGTTCACCAATGTTTATAAAGTTCGTGTTAGGCCTAATTTGAAGTGCCTCTAAACCGGAGAATATGGTTTCTTTTTGAGTAATAACAGGCTTTTTTCTTGGGGTAATCCCCTCTACCGCCTCTGCAATAGCCTGAATATGCGCAGGACTAGTTCCACAACACCCTCCAACCACATTCACTAAACCAGCTGATGCAAATTCTTGTATCAAACCAGCCATCTCTTTTGGACCTTGGTCATAACCACCAAATTCATTCGGTAAACCCGCGTTAGGGTATGCTGTGATGAAGCTCGTGGAAACATCAGACAAGTTTTTGAGATAAGCCCGCATCTCTTTAGCACCTAATGCACAATTCAAACCAATGCTGAATAAATCACCATGCTTAAGTGAGGTATAAAAAGCCTCCACCGTTTGACCTGAAAGCGTTCTACCACTAGCATCTGTAATAGTGCCTGATATCATTACAGGTATGTCTAAGTTTCGCTCCTCTTTTATGGTTAAAATAGCATAAACAGCGGCTTTGGCGTTAAGGGTGTCAAAAACTGTTTCAATAAGCAACATATCTACCCCTCCATCAATAAGACCTCGCGTCTGTTCGTAATACGCTTCCACTAAGTCGTCAAAAGTTACTGCTCGATATCCTGGATTGTTTACATCAGGAGAGATGCTTGCGGTTCGTGTAGTTGGACCTAGGGCACCTGCAACAAATCTAGGTTTTGAAGGGTTTTGGGCAGTAAAAACAGCCGCTACCTCTTTAGCGATTTTAGCAGACTCCACATTCAGCTCATACACCAATTCTTCTAAAGAATAATCCGCTTGTGATATACTATTTGCACTAAAAGTATTAGTCTCAACTATATCTGCTCCTGCCTCAAAATAAGCCGCATGGATATCTTTAATAATATCCGGCCTAAGCAAAGAAAGCAGCTCATTATTCCCCTTTAAATCTTTATGAAAATCTTTAAATCGCTCCCCTCTGTAGTCTGATTCTTCTAGTTTGTATGATTGGATCATGGTACCCATTGCACCATCTAAAACCAATATCTTTTCCTCTGCCAGTTGTTTAAGCTGCTGAGATGTTGCTTGCATTAAAAATCGTTTTTAAACCTGTTTATGTTGTATCTGATTGTGCCTCCAACAAAATTAATATTATTGCCCACAGAATTCGGCACACTGATGTCTTCTTTTCGCCATAAATATTGTACTCCTACATAAAAGTTGTGAAACAACTCGTAAGAAAACTCCAAATCCAACAATTGTACATCACTCCGCACCCCTTGACCAATGATATGCCCGTCGTCCGCATATCTTAATCGGTAGGACTTAAATATATCCCCTCCATAACTCTCTGCACCCGGATCTGCTCCTTTGAAATAGTTAATATATCTCCCTTGAAACAAGACCCTGCGACCTATTTGATACCTGAATTGGGCTAAGTGTTCCGCAAAATTTGCTCCATAAGGGTGAGCAAGTGGTTGCCCATAATGCCCATATACATTTTTTAACTCGGCGTGGGAGTAGGTGTATGGTCTTACAGTGTTGTACTCATATTGAACATCCATGCCCCTTATTCCAAAAAGGTCAATATGCTTAATCCCTAGTTGAACACCCCATTTGTTGGTCCAGTTTTGTGTGTTATTCTTAAATAACTGATTAAAGATGAATTCATCAATAACAACTTGCCCATAAAGTTGGGTTCTAAAAGGTAGGTTCCAAACACCATCTCCTCCAATTATTACATTATCTGGACTCCCGATCATACCCTCAACAGTTCGATAAAAAATAACTGGATTTAAATAATTAAACTCAAAGCCTGTATCCCTGGCAAAAACTACGGCCTCAAACAACCCAAGTGTCATATTTTTGAAGGGTTTAAACCCTAAATAATGCGCTGCAATATATTTTTTAGGCAATACTAGGAATGGACCCGGTCTAACATTGTCCTCGATCATTTCAGCAAAGATGTTTTGCAACTGAAAACGACCCACTCGCCAATTTAACTTGGCATACAGATAGTCTGTGGTTCTATCCGACATCAAAAGGGATCGATACCCGTTACCAATAAAATTTCTTCCGTGTCCAAACTGAAAACCAATATGTTTGGTAAAATTAAAGCCCACATGCCCTCTGGATAATAGAAAATCAACCCCGTCTGTAAAGTCATAAACATTACTTCTGTATGTCTTCACAAAACCCGCTCCAGGTAAAAAACCCGTTTCTTGTCGAATTGCCCGAATGTTTGATGTGAATCGGGCTTGACTTTCTAGGATGGTGGTGTGAAAATAAACCTTATCATCTATTCCTCCCGATACAGCGACTCCACGTTGATTTAACAAATAAATATCAGTATCCTCGCTGTCTTGCCCCAAACCTAGATTAAGCATAGGTTTGATCTCTATCGAAAAATCGTCCCCAGAATAAGCAAGCATAGCTGCTGGATAAGGATAAAGCTGTTTCAAGCGCTTTCTTTTGTGTTTGATTAGCGGAGTGTTGCCGTGTTTCCATAAATGAAGCTCCTCCCTTAAGTAATCTAAATCGCTTGCATATCTGATCTGTTGGTCTTCTGTTAATTGATTATAAAAATCAATATAATCTTGCGTGCTATAGAACTTTAACCCACTAAAGCCCTTCCAGTCTAATTGTTCGGCGATAAGTATCCTGTCTAATATAGTTTGAAGCCTATCGTCTTGTTCTGGAGCCATATTCTGTCCATAACAAGCTACTGACAGCCAAAATATTAATGAAACAACTAAGGAGAATCGATTAATTTGGGTCATTTGCGCTGTTTTTTGCATTTCCTTGTCAAATTATACTATTAAATGCTTGTGGTTTAAAGGTACTTTTGCTGAGTTTATATAATTTTGAGCAACCTCAGATCAAAAACTAAAATTAAGATAATGAGAATTATCACCTATCTAATCATATTTGTGGCCTTCCTTTGTAATCAGTTACAAGCACAAATGGAAGTTGGTTCCAATGTCCTCTTTGGAAACGAATGGATAAATTTTGATCAAACCTATCTTAAGTTTAAAATTAATAAAGCTGGATTATATCAAATTAGCTTTAACGATATAGAGGCTAGTTTACCACAGGGTGTCCGAGGAGATGAACTAAAGCTGTTTAATTACGGGCAACAAAAGTTTATTTATGTATCAAATACAGGTATTCTAGAATCTGGCGACTATGTCTTATTCTATGGCGAGGAAAACAATGGCTGGTTGGATCAATATCTTTACGAAAACCCTAGCGATCAGGTTAATCCACACTATAGTTTTTACAATGGAAATAACGCTTATTTTCTTACTTCGGGAGCTTCATCATTAGAGTACCTACAAGAAGAACAAGACCCTACTCCAAGTGGAAACATTTCACCAGCAATCGGTTTTTCCACACAACTAAAGCAAGACTATACTGATAAATACTATAAAAAAAGCTACGCTTACGGTAAGCTATCCCTTTTTGATGCTTCAGAGGGCTACGGAACCCTAGAGTCTAATCAAATTGATATTAATTTAGATAACCTCGCAGCATACTCATCAACAGGAGAAGCTACCTTAGTATTACACTACATAAGCCACCAAACTCAAGGGCCTAACATAAGTATAACCATTAATAGTCAGCCTGTATATTCAACAAGTAATGTGGGCATTGGAAACTTTAAGGACACCATAACTTTTCCTGCTAATTTACTTACGACCAACAGCCAAATTTCTATTAGTGGTGTCGATGCTCAAACAGACAAACTAGCACTTTCATTATTAGAGCTATGGTATGATTCCGGCCTAGAATTAGAAACCGAAGCGCTCCGCCCAGTAATTTTAAACGAAGACCAACTCTTGAACTTGACTGTTCAAGCAGAAGAGAATCATATTCTAAGCGAACTTGATGGTTCAAACATCTACTTTTTATCCAACAACGGAAACCAAATAAACTTTGAAGCCAAACAAGGTAGTTATGTTTTAGACCAAGCCTCTAACATTGAAACACTTCAATACTTCGAAGAAATCAACTTCACTCATTTTGGTGAAACTCCGGTTGAAATGCTGATGATTTATAATGAATTATTGGCTTTTGAAAACAACGGAAACAATATCATAGAAGAGTATGCCAATTACCATAGGTCTGAATCTCCATATTTAAAAACAGTAGCTACCGCAGAAATTCAACAGGTTTGTGATCAATTTGCTTACGGTATCGATCTACATCCTATGGGTGTCCGTAATATGGGACACTTTTTTGAAGCTACCTTTGAGGAATTTCAGTTCTTGCTGCTTTTTGGAAAAGGAAGAAGTCATCGAATTCAACGGGATGAAAGTAGCTTTGAACAGAATTATGGGGTTAATTTTTTCCTCCCTACAATTGGAGACGACTATGATGCAGACAACTTGTTTGCTGCTGGAAACATCGATTTAGTGCCACAATTTGCCATAGGAAGAATAGCCGCTAATGAAACCCAAGACATAAGAGCATATTTTGACAAACTGAAAGAATATGAATCGGTTGAACAAACGAGCCAAAGTATAGAAAACAAATATTGGACAAAACGGGTATTACACCTAGTTGGGGGAAATAATGATGCCGAAGAAACAACCATCAATAATTACTTACAGACTGCTGGAAACGTTCTTCAATCTAATATGTTTGGTGCTGATGTAGTAACTTTTAGAAAGTTTTACAACGAACAGATTGTAACTGAGTCTGCGGATTTTATACAAAGAAATGTGGACGAAGGGGTTGGCATCTTGAATGTATTTGGCCACTCTAACCCAAATTTCACACAATATGGATTAGAGAACCCCGCCATCTTTAACAACAAAGGCAAATACCCTCTGGTTATCTCTGGAGGCTGCTATTCCGGGCAGTGCAGCAACCCTGTTTCGGCTTTAGGGGAAAACATGACTTTAATCTCAGAAAAAGGAGCTATTGGTTACATGGCGGTGTCGGGGTTTGGGTACATTTCCGCTCTAGGAAAGTTCATGGAATACTTTTATGACGCCCTAGGTAATGAATATTATGGCGCCCCTATCGGCCAGGCCCTTAATAGTGCCTTAAGCCAAATGACTAGCAACAACTCTATTGGGCACCAAATATTACTACAGCAACTTATTTATCAAGGAGACCCTAGTCTTCGATTTTATCATTTTGATAAACCAGATTATACAGTTGGTCCTGGTATTTCACATTTTCCTGAAAATTTAACTGCTGCGCTAGATTCATTTGATGTTAATATACCTATATACAATATTGGTAAAAACATCAATCAAGATTTGTCTATAAACCTCAACATTGAATATGAAGACAACACCTCAGAGGTGTTGTTGAGAGATACTATAACCGCACCAGCTGCACAGGATGCTTTTATGTTCAGGTTGCCTATTTTGAACTCAGACAAAATCACCGGTTCAAATCGCCTGTTAATTACCACCGATCCATTTAATGAAATAGAGGAGCAAAACAACGGCGGAGAAATGAACAACAATTATGTCCATAGTGATAATATTGTAGGATATCCTTTGTTGTTTCAATCCAATTCAGCAATTCCAATTCTTCCTTTTAATTTTCACTTAAAGAAAGATCGCGACTTTAAATTAAATGCTTTTGCATCATATGTTCCCGCATCGGAAAACAACTTTTTAGTAGAAATAGACACCTCTTTACTATTTAACAGCCCAAATAAACTCACGCTGAACCAAAACTCACCCGGAGGAGTATTACAATGGGATCTGCCCTCGTTGGTGGAAAACGAACAGGTTTATTATTGGAGAACTGGAGTAGACTTTCAGGATGGCAACGATATTGCTTGGAAAAGCTCTTCATTTATTATTAAACCAGAAGAACAAGATGGTTGGCACCAGTCACACTTTCAGCAGTATGAACAAGACACCTTGATAAATTTAATTGTTGAAGAGAGTAGTAAAAAATTAGAATATAGAGCTGACCCCCAAAGCTATAACATAAACAATATTATTAGACAAGGTGGAACAAGGCCTGTCGTAAAGTCTGAACTTGGTAGATATTATCTTTATGTTAGTTCAGCTGTTGGCGCAGGAATAGCCTTTGTGGTAATAGACCCAAATAATTTACTCTGCATAGACGGCTTAGAAGGAAATGGCCAAGAACTAATTTATGCATATCCTTGGGCAGTTGGAGAAGGACATGAATTTAAAACAAACACCCCTCAAGAAAGGGAAGAAGTTGTAAACTTTATTAATAATGTGATTCCCCCTGGCTCTTACGTGGCGGTTTTAACTATTCAAAAGGGGTTAAACGAGTCTTATTTACCCACAGAATGGGCTATGGACTCAACAGTATATGGCACCAATATATTTCAAGCGTTGGAGGCAAAAGGGGCCACACAAATAAGAAACCTAGAGAACACCGGTTCTGTTCCTTATGGGTTTATATACCAAGAAGGGAACCCAGATTATCAAGTAAACGAAACCATAAGTAGTAGTCCATTAGATTATTCGTATACAACAACTTTTATTGAGGGTAATTTCACCCAAGGCTTCATAAAATCACAACACATTGGGCCTGCAACAAACTGGGGAAATCTTGAATATAGCCTGACGGGCGTGGAAAACACAGATAGTACCTTAATTAAGGTTTTTGGGATAGACCAAGCAAATGTATACACTGAACTGGCTAGCTTTGAGGAAGAAAGCAACAGTGTGGATTTATCGGATATAATAGACCCAGAAATTTTTAATCAAGTGTTTCTTCAATATGAAATCTATGATGAAGTAAATGCTACTGTTCCACAGTTGGATTATTGGGAGATTACATTTGAGGGTATACCCGAACTGTCTGTTGCTCCAAATGTCTTTGTAGAACACCCAGACAGTCTTTATATAGGTGAGGTGTTTTCCCTTGAGCTGGCTACTCAAAACATTAGCGATTTTGATGCTGACTCGGTATTGGTTAAAACCTCTTTCTTGAGCGAAAACGGCCAAGTGGCTTACTATTATAACAGATATGCTCCTATAGAGGCAAATCAAACTTTTGACTTAGTCCAAAGCTTTGAAGACCTAAACATGAGTGGAAAAATTAATTTAACTGTTGAAATTAACCCCAACAACGATCAAGTCGAACAAACGCACCTCAACAACTTTTATTCATCTAGCGTCCAAATCTTGGAGGACAAGATTAACCCTTTGTTATCGGTTCGATTTGATGGAAAAAGAATAATTAATGGAGAAATTGTCTCTCCAAATCCGCTTATTTCAATAGAAGTTAAAGACGACAACCCCTTCTTACTCTTAAATGATACTAGCTTGTTTGAAATCAAAATAAAACACCCTGATTTTAGTGTTCAAACCATCTATTTTGACACACCTGGTTTAGTTTTTCAGGCAGCAGAAGATTCTAACAATAGTGCTAGAATTGAGTTTGAGCCTTCGTTTGAGGTAGACGGTAATTACACCCTTTTTATTGCCGCCCGTGATGTTAGTGGAAATGGATTAAGTAACCTAAGTGAATCCCCTGATGGAGTTTCTGCTGGTTTAGACTATAAACTTGACTTTGAAATCATCAATAAATCTATGATTTCAAACTTCTACAACTATCCAAACCCATTTTCTACCTCCACAAGATTTGTTTATACCCTAACCGGAGATAAAGTTCCTGCTTATTTCAGCATTCAAATCATGACTTCTAGTGGAAAAATTGTTCGTGAGATAAGCTCAGCCGAATTTGGTCCTCTACAACTTGGAAGCCATATTTCTTCCTTTGCTTGGGATGGAAGAGATCAATTTGGCGACCCGTTAGCTAATGGTGTTTATCTATATAAAATCATCGCTAAAGATGAAAATGGAGATAATTTTGAAATGGCGTTGACATAAATCCATGTCCATTTGCGATATGTTTTTTCGTCAACGCCAAACATAGATGCAAGTTGGGTCTGTATGCCATACGATTTCATAAAATGCAGTGCCATCATCAAATGAACAGGGTTTTTTTGGGGCATAGATTGAAGAATTCCTGATGTCTCCAAACTTGACCAGACGATAGTAATTAGATGGCAATCTAGTCCAAACAAAGACCGACATTGTCGCACAAA
>CAJXMP010000052.1 GCA_913056515.1 uncultured Lewinella sp. | reverse complement strand
AAATGCTCTTGTTCGAACTGTATTTAAGTACGATAAAGCTTTGGTGTCATTACCCAGCTGTTGATGTGCTTCAGCAGCTAGAAGGAGCACATCGGCATAACGAATTGCTCTGTAGTTATTGGGGTTTGTCAAATTCATATCCCCAATATTTGTGTCACCCTTACGGGCGATATATTTTCTGTTAAAGTACCCTGTGTGTTCATAGCCCTCGGCATAGGTTGCATTGTATTTGGCAGCAAAAGCAACAATGTCAAGTATGGCTACATCTTTTCTGGTATCTCCGTCTTCAAAGGCATCTACAAAGTTTTGAGTTGGTAGATTGAATCCCCAGCCTCCAAATTGACCTCTAGCTAATTGATATACATTAGCTAGGTTACCTTCATTTGCACCATTTACAGAACCCCAGTAACCGCCTCCTAGTGGTGAACGTTGGATTTCCCAAATAGAACCCGGACCATTCTCACCAGCTTTTACGAAAATATCTTCGTAATCCTCAGCTAGTGAATATTCACCCGAGTTAACTATAAGTTCAGCCGTTGTTTGAGCGTCTGTCCAATTCTCTTGGTAAACATAAGCTCTAGTTAATAATCCTAATGCTGCGCCACGTGTTGCACGTCCTAACTCATCAATAGAGTAGGCACTTTTCTCTGGTAAATTATCTGCTGCGTAAGTCAGGTCATCTTCTATCAGCTGCCAAATTTCTTCCGCTGAACTTCTTGGCATATTGTACTCACTTGGCAATAATAGTCTATCTACCTTTGGCACGCCACCATACATGGTTACTAATTCAAAGAAATAATGTCCTCTAAGGAAATATGCTTCTGCTACCAGTTGAGTTCTTAGCTCATTGCTAATGTATTCATCAGACATTTCGCCCACATTCTCAATAACCAAGTTACATCTGTAGATGCCGATATACTTTGCAGTCCAATCTGCATTCAGGTGAATGTTATTAGGTGTAGCTTGAAATACAGAAATAGCTTCTAATTGAGGCTGATCTGTTGGCCCTGAACCACCTTTGATTGCGTCATCGGAAACGAAGTCTCCAAAGAACCAACGGAAGTGGTACACATTATTAGTGAAGTTATACTGAAGTGGATCATACGCTGCAGTAATAGCTGCAATAGCATCTTCTTCAGATTGATAAAAGTTACTCTCTAATTCACCAATAATAGGTGTTTTTTCGAGTTCGCTCTCACATGCTGTACCTGTGATTAAGATCAAGGTAGTCAGTAGGAAAAGTGGATTGATATATGTTTTTAGGTTTTTCATTTTGATTAGAATTGAATGTTAATACCTCCGATGAAGATCTTTGCTTGTGGGTAAAGACCACGATCAACACCATAATTAAGGTTAGATGAAATACTGTTATCATATGGATTAGCTTTACCAATCTCTGGATCTAAACCAGTGTAATTCGTAAAGGTCCATAGGTTTTGTCCAGAAACGTAAACTCTGAATTTTTCTACAAGGAATTTCTTCGTAAAGTCCTTAGGTAAAGTATAACCTAATTGTAAGGTCTTCAATCGAATGAATGAACCATCTTCCACGAAGTAATCCGAAAATCTAAAGTTTTGGTTGAGATCAGTTAGAGTCATTGCTGGCTCTGTAGTCATGGTATTGTCTTCAGTCCAACGATTAAATCTAGTTGCTGGTAAGTTCGATACCCTTAAATCATATCTAGTTGTAGCATTTACAATTTCGTTTCCAATTGTACCTTGGAAGAAGATATTAAGGTCAAACCCTTTGTATTCTAAAGTAGTAGTTAATGCCACAATGGCATCTGGATAAGGATTTCCAATCATAGTTTGATCTAAATCTGAAATCCTTCCATCGCCATTAACATCAACGAATTTGAAGTCTCCTGCTTCTGCATTGGGTTGAATCTCTTCCCCTTCTGCATTTAAATACTCCTGCACCTCGAATCTATTCTCAAAAACACCATCGGTTACATATCCATAAAAGAATCCTAATGGCATTCCTTGTTCCATTCTAGTTGTGTTACCACCTAGTCCTTGGTTAAATCCAGAGGAGAATGGTGTTGTAAAGTCACCTAGGCTAGTCACTTGATTTTTGATGAAAGTCGCATTAGCTGCAACATCTAGGAATAATTGTCCAAAGTTGTTTCGATATGCTGCTGCAAGCTCCCAACCTTTATTTTCCATACTTCCCACATTGGTGAATGGAGGAGCTGAACCATTAATACCTGATCCTGCTGTTGCTAGAATACTTGCTGGAATAAGAATGTCTTCTGTATTCTTTAAGAAGTAGTCTACTGTAAGCGTGATTCGATCATCTAATAGACCTGCATCTATACCAAAGTCAGTCTGAGTACTTACCTCCCATTTTAATTCTGGGTTAGCAGGTACGGTTGGTGCTTGACCTAGCGTAAGGATTTGATCAATACCAAATACGTATCTAACTGGATCAATTACTGTTGTAAATCCATAATCAGATAAAGAACCTTCATTACCATTCTTACCCCAACTAGCTTTCAATTTCAAGAAATTGATGGCCTTTGGTAAGTCAATATCTTTATTGATTAACCATCCACCCGATACTGCTGGGAAGGTTGCAAACTTATTCTGAGCACCGAATCTAGATGAACCATCTCTACGAAGTCATGCTGTTAAGAAGTATTTATCTCTGTAATTGTAGTTAACTCTAGAGAAATAAGAAACTAAAGCAGATTCGGATGTCCATTCTGCAATATTTCTGTTATCGATATTGCCATCGTTAATATTTTGTGCAGTAATGAAAGCTGCATCAGGTGTATTAACCGGTAAATCTGCTAGCCCTACAACCAGACCTTCTGTATTTCTTTCTCGGAAAGAAGTACCTACTAAAGCAGATACAGTATGGCTTCCCCCAAATACTTGATCATAAGACAACATGTTTTCTATTAAGTAATTGGTCCATTTATGTTTCTCTTTACCTACGAAATTTTGATCCACACGCTCATGAACAAAGGCTCCTGACGGATCTAAGTTGTAACTAGGTCCGAAGTTGAAGTTGTCTGCAAACGTTACATCCATAGAAGCATTTGTTTTGAATTTCAATGCATCGGTAAAGGATAATTCTTGACCTAATAGACCGATCAGGCGATCAGAAGTCCAAGTACTAAAGGTTGTTGCGATTCTATTGACCGGATTCTTTACGTCTCCCACTACATAAGGTGAGAAATTGAATGTTCCGTCTTCTTTATATACGGATGTAATTGGATCTATATTAAGCGCAAAGGCTACAGGAGATGCAAACTCGTTGTTTTCAGGAAGTGCATTTCTTGTAAAGTGTGTATAGTTAACATTAGTAATAACTTTGAACCAATCCGTTACTTCATTTGAGCTCTTATACCTAGCTGAATAACGCTCGAAAGCGGATTTCTCTCCTCCCACAATTCCATCTTGCTTGAAGTAACCACCAGTAATACCATATGTAGATTTATTATTTCCACCTAGGAAGGAGATTTGGTGACTTTGCATAGGTGCTACTTGAAAGATTTCATTCTGCCAATTGGTACCTTCACCTAAAGTAGAGGGATCAGGAAGATTTAATGGATTATTTGGACTCGCTTCAAGAAGTAGCGTGGCATATTCTTGAGCATTTAATAAATCCAAGGTTCTAGCTACCTCTTGTTGGCCTACATATCCATCATAGGAAATAGTACCCTTAGAGTTTTTCTTACCTTCTTTTGTAGTAATAATAACAACACCATTAGCACCTGAGGTACCATAGATAGCTACTGATGCAGCATCTTTCAATACACTCATAGATTCAATATCATTTGGGTTCAAGAAGTCTATGCCATCTACCCAAACACCATCAACTATATATAAAGGATCACTATTCAATGGAGTACCTGTACCTCTAATCCGCACAGATAATGCATTTCCAGGAGAACCTGAAGATTGAGTTACTTGCACACCAGAAGTTCTTCCTTGAAGTGCTTGTTCCACACGAAGATTTGCTGTTTTACTGATGTCTTCTGCAAGTACAACGGATACTGCTCCATTGATTTCACTTCTTTTCTGGGTGCCATAACCTACAACTACAAATTCATCTAGTAGTTTATTGTCTTGGCCCAATTCTATATATAGTGGTTGATCTGAAGTGATTGGAATCCTTTGATCTACAAAACCAGTGTAACTTACAATAAGTATATCACCCTGATTTACTTCTAGCTCAAATTTCCCGTCAAGGTCTGTTACTGTTCCGTTGCTCGTTTGATCTATCAGGATATTTGCACCAATGATAGATTCTTTATTTGCTTCGTCAACAACAGTACCTGTTATAGTGAGAGTCTGCGCATTTATGGATTGAAATCCAAGAATTAAGATTGCGCCAAATAAAAATTTGTGCATAATGGTTTATTAATTACATAATTGTGTAAAAAGAATATTGGCTATCCTTTTATGTTCTATTTAAAATTAGGGTTAATTTATTTTTAATTTTAGTTTTTAGGTACTTCACTACTACGCTAGTGGAAGGGGTACTACTGCATTAGTACTTTACGGTACAAACAAACTACTGCAATAATGCGTCTAAATTGTTGATTTTCTGTTATTTTTAACTGATATGGACTTTTTTTGGAAAAAATACTACAGCTACGGACTACTGCTCTTTTTTTTGAGTACTTGCACAAAAGTACTCGGGCAAGGAATTAATATTGGTGTACCACCCATATTGAACTATGTAAAAGAGCGTTATGAGGCTGGTACACATAATTGGGACATTGCTCAAAGCAAGTCTGGAAAATTATACTTCTCTAATAATGATGGGCTCCTAGAATTTGACGGAGACAATTGGACTACGTACAAATTGCAAAATCAAACCATTTGTCGATCTCTTCATATCAATGAAGCAGGAGAAGTGTTTGTAGGTGGACAAGGTGAATTTGGAATCTTTAAGCCAGACAGTTTAGGAGCTTTGGTGTACCACAGTTTAAATCATCTAATTCCAAAGGGACATGAACAATTTGAAGATGTCTGGGAAATTGTAATGACAGGTGATCGATTATTTTTTAGAACAACACGAAAAATCTATCAGCTAGTCAATAATAAAATTAGGGTCTATATCCTGGAGGATGATTTGTTGTATATGGGTGTAGTAGAAGATCAAGTTTGGGTTCAGGACGCATCTGGTAATCTAATGTTTTATGACGATGATCAATTTAAGCCAGTATTAGATAGGAAATTAGATATCGGAATTATTACAGGTGCCGTACCATTAGATTCAACTACTCACTTAGTTTCTACACTTAAGCAGGGACTTTTTATATATGATGGTCAATCGATAAGACCGTATGATAATAGTAGTAATGATTACTTGAAAGAAAATTGGATTACAGATTTAGAGCGATCTAAGAGCTCAGCAAAAATAGTTGTAGGAACTTCTTTTGGTGGTGTCATGACCTTAGATGAAAATGGCAGGCCTACAAGATTGTTCACTAAAGGTATAGGTTTGCAGAACAACAATATCAATGCAGTATTTTTTGATCATTCTGATAATCTTTGGTTGGGCTTAAACAATGGTATAGATTACATCGAGATCAATTCACCCTTTACACTAATTCATCCAGACACTGATTTTGAGGACCCCGTTTATGCCGTAAAATTACATGATGAGATACTCTATATAGGCACATCGAATGGATTGTATAAGATTCCTTGGCAAGCGTATTACGATCCATTAACTGAGGTTGATTTTGAATTAGTTGAAGGTTCAATAGGTCAAGTATGGGGCATAGATGAGGTAGATGGGCAGCTATTAGTAGGGCATCACGAAGGGGATATGATATTGGATCAAGGAAAGTTAAGGAAATTCTCCCCTGTATATGGCGCATGGAAGTATATAAAATTGAGTGATGATTTGATGGTAGGTGGATGCTACACGGGTTTAAATATTTTTACTAGAACGGATGGGTCCTGGACATATTTGAAAACTTTTAAGGGTTTTGAAGAATCAAGTCGATTGATAGCGAAAGATGAGGGCAATCTATTATGGGTAGCTCATCCATACAGGGGCATATTTAAATTAGATATTGATGCTAATCAAGATAGTCTATTTGCTAGTCAATATGATTCAACAGATGGTTTAGCATCCGATTTATTGAATGATGTATTTAAAATCAATAATGAGGTCGTATTTACCTCCGAACAAGGGGTTTATTCCTATGATGCTGATCAAGATAGCTTTTTACATTACAAGGCTTTTGATGAAATTATTGGATCTGATAAGCGGGTGAAGGAATTGCAAGAAGATGGGAATGGGCATATCTGGTTTGCAGCCAATGATTCAGTTGGGGTAATTAAAGTCAGTGAAAAAGGATTGAAGAAGTCATTTGATGTAGAGTATTTCCCTTTTATGCAAGGGAAGCTGTTGGGTGGTTTTGAAATGATCTCCCCAATCGACGATTATAATCTATTCTTTGGATCAGATAAAGGGGTTTACCATTTTAATCCTCAAAAATCTGCTTATTCCAATGAATCCTTCAATGTCTATATCACTAAGGTGCTAAATAATGAGGAGCTAGTTTTCGCTGGACACAAAAATGCAGATAATCAAGAAATACCATTATTTGATATACAAGAGAATGGATTTAAATTTCATTTTTCCAGTAATTTCTATCAGGATATACAACAAGTTAAATACAAGTATATGCTGGAAGGGTCTGATGAAGATTGGTCTGATTGGACACAGTTAAAGCTAAAGGAATATACCAACTTGAGTCCTGGGGATTATGTATTTAAGGTGAAAGCCATGGATAAGTACGGTAATGAAAGTGAGATTGATACATATCCTTTTGTGATTGAGACGGTTTGGTACGCTTCTCGCTTAGTTAATATTGGTATTATTTTTATCGGCTTGGCAATCGCAGTAGGGGTGATCTTATTTCAGCGTAATCGATATACTCAAAAGGAGGATGAGTTGACAACTCAGCAAGAGCAGATGAAGCAGGCATTTTTACAAAATCAAGAAACCTCGGAGCAGACGATTGATCAATTGAAAAATGAGAACCTAAAGTCTCAGATTCAGTTTAAGAATCAAGAACTAGCTTCTACTACTATGCACTTAGTTCAAAAAATAGAATTAATGCGAAGTATCCAAGGTGAATTGAAGAAGCTAACTCAATCGGATAAGGCCATTCCAACACTGAAAAAGGATATTACTAAGATTATTAGAAAATTGAATTCGGATGAACAGCTGGATAACGAATGGGAACAATTTGCGCGTCACTTTGATGAGGTGCACTCCAATTTCTTAAAGCGGATTTCTGAGACCTTCCCTCAACTTAAACCGAATGATCATCGACTATGTGCATACCTGAGAATGAATTTATCTACAAAAGAAATAGCCCATTTATTAAATCTATCTGTCAGAGGTGTAGAGGCTAGTCGCTATAGATTGAGAAAGAAAATTAATCTAGATACTAATACAAACTTGACAGAGTTTATGATGCGGTTTTAATTAATTGATGTAATAAGTATAATATGATAAGGACAAGTTCATTTCTAATATTTCTTGTAGCAGTTATTCTATCTGGCTGCACGAATACGGAACAAAATTCGAGTGCGGCTGGTGCTGCGTATGTTGGCAGTTGGGAAAGTAATCAAGGTATGATCAATTTAGATTTGACTGTTGACTCTTTTGTACTGTCCACTGCTTACTCAGGTAGTATGACCCCTACATCAAAGGGCCGTGTAGAGATTGAAGGGAATCAGATGACTCAAACGGTTACACACGTTTGGTATAGCATGGTAACAGGAGCATCTGGAAATGACAAAGAATGGTATACCTACGATGAATATGTCCAAAAATTGGGTATGGCTGGTTCTAATATGGAACAAGTAGAAGCCCGGGCACAAAAATTATTTACTTCAAGTACCCAAACTTGGGAGTTGGATGCAGCAAAAGATATGCTGAAAATTGGAGTGGCTAATTTCACTTTAAAACAATAAAAAAGAGTCCCAAAGCTAGGGACTCTTCATTAATCATTTTCTCTCACTACATGTACTACAGCTTTGAAAGCTGTAACTGAAGCTTTTTCCAATAAGTTATTTTTAACTCATCCAAGATTTAGTTGTCTTGAACAGGCACCCTATTGGTAAGCATCAAAAACGTGGCAATCATTGGGAATACCATAAGTATTCCATGATAGTATTCTGCAGCTTTTGGCACTGCTTCAGAATCTTTTGCAACAAATATTCCAATCAGATTGATCAGTATAAATGCAATGAATGTCTTGATTGCAAAAGATTTAAAAACTTTACTACCATCGTAATTTAGTTTATTTGGGAATGCTAGGGCGCCTTGTACTGCCCATAATGCTGCAATCATTAAATGTTGCATAGCATTAGTCTCCATGTAGTTATTCATCTCCGCACCAACGACTAAAAGTGCATAGAGAAAATAACCTAATAAAAATAAAAATCGTTTACGCTTGATTACACCAAATAAAGTAATCAAAACTGGAATTCCAGCTACAATAGCTAAGGGATTCATAGTTAGTATTTTGAGTTAGTAATTTCTAATAAGATAAGTGAATAATCTTGAAAAAAAGTGGTGAAAACCCTTGTAAATTCACATATTTATTACTGATATTACTTTAAAATAAATTGAATTTGTTTAGTTATATGAGTGAATTGGTTGAACAATATTTTAAGTCAAATTTTGGCTTTGGCGAATCAGATTGGGACTTCCTTTTTAGCAAGATGAGACGTGTTGAAATACCCAAAAAAACGATTGTAACTCAAGTAGGACAAGTAGAACAGCAATTGTCTTTTATTGAAAAGGGAATTGTACGACACTACATTCCTAAAGCAGATAACGACCTTACTTTTGCATTTGTTTTTAAAGATTCATTTGTTAGTGCATATGATTCATTCTTGAAACAAAGTCCTTCCGAGTATGCTGTTGCAACAATCACAGATTCAGTGTTTTATTCCATGAATTATGCAGATGTTCAGGAAATATTCGCCCAAACGGAGGTTGGAAATAAGATAGGAAGAATAGCCACTGAAGAGCTTTTTTTAAACAAAGCTAAGCGGGAGTTAGATTTGTTAAATAAAACGGCAGAAGAAAGATATCTCAGTTTATTTTCTGAACGACCTGAATTAATCCGAGAAATTCCACTAAAATATATAGCCTCCTACATTGGTATTACTCCCCAAGCGCTTTCTCGTATTCGTAAACGTATTACCCTTTAAATATCTGACATTTAAAGTTTTGATTTGGCATACTTTACGTAGTATACCAACTTCATGTATACTAGCGAATGGTATCAGAAGCTTTCGATTTGAAAGGAACTTACTATATTCGATAAAAAATGCCATATGTCTAAGTCAACTAGAATAATAGGAATTGATTTCGCTCGTACATTGGCGATTATTGGGATGATAATCGTCAATTTCAAGATTGTCTTAGGAGATGGGAAACCACTTTGGTTAAAGGATTGGTTAAGTTTTTTTGATGGCAAAGCTGCTGCTACTTTTGTCATCCTAGCAGGTGTAGGTTTATCTCTTATGGCTTCTAAACATCAAACGCAAGAAGCTCGAAAGCAATTTAGAATAACCATATACAAGCGGGCACTTTTTCTTTGGATTTTGGGATTGATATTTTACGTTTTCTGGCCCGCTGATATCCTTCATTATTATGGCGTATATCTCTTTATTGCTGCTAGTGTGATTTTCGCTTCCTCTAGGTTGATTTTAGGATTGGCCATTGTCTTAATATTAGGTTATCTGATTTTGATAGGAAGTTTTCCCTATGAAGAAAGTTGGAATTTTGAAACCTATGAATATGCTGACTTTTGGACTTGGAATGGGTTTATTCGTCATTTGATCTATAATGGTTTTCATCCAGTGATTCCTTGGGCATCATTTATCTTATATGGTGTTTGGCTAGGTCGCCAAGATCTGAGAGATGCTTACTTTGTACGCAAAGCCTTTCGCTTAAGTGGAATGGTATTTTTAATGTTGCAAGTTTGTTCTTGGCTGATGTTGGGCCTATATAGTGATCTACCAAGTGAAGATTATGAATCTATGCGCTTGATGTTTGAACTAACCCCCATGCCTCCTTTACCCTTTTATATGTTGGGTGGAATGGCCATAGGTACCTTTACAATTACAGGAAGTATCCTTCTTTCAGATCGTTACATATCAAAAAAATGGGTACATGTCATCGCAAATACAGGAAGATTAGCATTAAGTTTATATATTCTACATGTTTTTCTAGGCATGTATATAGTATTCATCATTAAATGGGAAGAAAGCACAGGATTACTGAGTCTATCCGCAGCCTTTATTTACAGTTTAGTTTTTGGCTTACTAGCCATACTGGCATCGAATTGGTACTTAAAACGAAAGACTGTAGGTCTCTTTGAATGGTTAATGCGAAAATGGAGTTCATAACAATGAAAAATTTTCTACTCATACTTTTTACTTTTTGTGCTGGGTCATTATGGGCCCAAACAGATAGTACCCTAGTCAAAGAATTAAAGTTTACAGGAGATTTCAGGTTTAGAATTGAACATGATTGGAATTCTCGTAAATCTGATGGCACCTATCGAACGGATCGTTCAAGACTAAGATATCGATTTAGGTTTGGTATGCAGTATCAACTAGATACCTATTCCTCATTTGGTGCAAGAGTCCGCACTGGAAACTTGCTAGACCAGCAGGGGCCTCATGTTACATTAGGAGCGAATACAGGGGAATTTGGTCTTGTCAGCGTTGGATTCGAAAAGGTATACTATCAACTCGATTATAAGAAAATTAAGTTTTGGATAGGAAAAAACACGCTTCCATTAACTAAGCTTCATGAAGTTTTTTGGAATGATAATGTATTCCCAGAAGGTGCTGGACTTACCGCAAAGCTTAATGAACAGTGGACCTTAAATAGTGGCCATTTTATCGTTCGATCGAATGGAGGGCAATTTGGAACCGATGCTTACTTTCAAATGGTTCAATCCGTACATGATTGGTCTACCTCAGGCATTAAAGTTTTTCCTGCCCTTTACCGATTTGAAAATATTTCCAATATGCCTGAAAAAGGTACTTGGAATTTAGATTATTTGGTTATTCACCTAGCGGGTCAATTTAGAATTAGTAAAAAACCATTCTGTTCTATAGGATTGGAATTATACGAGAACATTACGGATTATTCAGCACATCAAGATATGCTAGATGCCTTTAAGGATCAGACTAGAGGCTTGGTGAGTACTCTTCAGGTAGGGGAGACAAAGAAAAAAGGAGACTGGAAAGTGATTCTCTATTTAGCAGAAATCCAGAAATATGCCTTTGTAGATTACTTTGCGCAAAATGATTGGGCTAGATGGGATTATTCATCTTTGGGAGCTACGGGTTCCCGCTTGACTAATTTTAGAGGGGCTGAATTGAGGATTGTTTACCTAGTAAAACCCAACTTCGATATCAATCTAAGGACCTATCTAGTAGAAGACCTAGTCCAAACGGGTGCTTTTCAAGAGAATGGCAGTCGAATTCGATTGGACATGAATATCAAATTTTAAATCCCATTAAAAATTAGTTGTAACCTTTTCGATTTCTGGTATTAGGGTAGTGTAATTTGTTTTTAAGCCCTTAAAAAATCAGACATGGAGAAAAAGGTCAAAGTATTTAATTTGATTATTGTAGATGAAAGTGGTTCTATGAATAACATTCGTGAAGCTACTATTTCCTCATTTAATGAATTGATTCAGGATTATAAGCAACAGAATAAAGAGTTTCCTGAGCAAGAGCATTACGTTACATTCCTATCTTTTAACAGCTCAGGAATTAAAGAATATCATATCAAAGATTTGGTTGAAAATGTGGCAGAATTAAATTTAAAAGTGTACCGTCCTGCTGGACTAACCCCACTGTATGATGCTATCGGACACGGTATAAGTTTACAAGAAAAAATGTTGGTTGAAGGCGACTTAAATCGAGTAGAAGTAACTATTCTAACGGATGGTTTAGAGAATGCTTCCAAAGAGTATACCCATTCTATGATCAAGGCATTAATTGAGGCCAAAAAGGAAGCGGAGTGGTCGTTTACCTATATGGGTACAGATCATGATGTGGAAGCTGTTGCTAGTGAATTAAATATTGAAGAATCCATTCGTTTTGATAAATCAGCTGCTGGAATAAATGAGATGAAAATTCAAAAAATGGAATCGAGATATGAAAAGTTGAAGTATTACAAGGAGTTTTACGATAAAAACCAAAAGGATCAATAATGAAATAAGCACTCAGTTTACTGGGTGCTTTTTTAATGTGTATTAGCAGCTTTTTGAAGCTTTTTTATTACTTTTTATAAAATGCTGCTTATGAGATACTTATTTTTTATTCTACTGACTTCTTGGTCACTTCAAGCACAAGTATTGACTGAAGACACCAACTTGGATATTACGTTGAGCTGGTCCCAGTTTCCAAATGGATATACCTATCCTGTTTCTATCAGTATACCTGAGGGGGAGACACCAGATAATGGGTTCCCGGTTTGTATTTTACTACATGGTAACGGTGGAAATGGTGCACAAATGGCGCAGTCATTCAGTGACGTATTGGAGTGTCATATTTTGATAGCTCCTACAGGATATGCCAATAGTTGGTCTATATGTAATGAGGAGAGTACAGGACCTGATGTGGACATGGTCAGCCAGTTGGTGGACCTGCTTAAAGGATTCGACAATGTGGATGAAACAAGGATTAGATTATTAGGAGGATCCAATGGCTCTGGCTTGGTGAATAATATATTTATTCAAAATGACGATCCTGCCATTGATAGAGTATGTGGGTTTGTTTCCCAATTGAATGAACCGCAATACCACGATGATGCTTTTTATTTTCCGACCGATGAGCCTCTACCCGCAGCAGACTTTTGTGGATATGAAAACAGTAAAACACCTTTGGCTGGTAGAAAATATTTATCTATTTGCAACGATAATGATAATCTGATTCCATTTGCTGGTGGTCCATCTCCTGTTGGCGTTTCTTTTTTGCCAGCTGAATTAGCCATATATCTGATTGCACAAAGCCAAGGATATACAGGCGATGCTCTTCCTCCTGGGGGCGTTCCAACAGGGTCTCCATTAATATTTGATTATGTGTATTTAGATGGTGATGTTATTCTTGTGCGGGGTAATGCCAATCATGGATTAAATAGTTCCCAAAGAGCTTATATCAAGTACTTTTTTGAAGATTGTTCCACGGAAGTTAGTACTACTACATTTCCAGTGGAAAGCTCCATTTTTTATCCAAATCCTTGCTCAGATATCTTATATTTAAATGCACCAATTTCCAAGAAGTCAAGTTTTATCATTTTTGACCTGAATGGAAGGGTAGTACATAGAGGGCAAGTGCAAGTTGGGGTTCAAACTATTCCCTTAGATTTTCTAGGTAAAGGTGTTTATTGGATTCAGTTGGGTGAATCTAATCAAAAGATTATCAAGCTATAATACTCTTGTTAATGAAGTTTTTGCCATTATTTTGTTTACTTGTATTGGTTCATTTTTCCTGCTCAGAGGAGCAGCCCATTGTTGAGGTGACTAATCCTGTCAATGAGTCGGGAACAATGACTTTATCTGGCTTAGATTTATCTGCTCTTCCAGAAATTGAAGCAAGTGGGATTACTTTTTTCGATGAACAAGAGATTGCCAGAGATTTTCTAGATATGGCAAAAGCATCCGGCGTCAATATGATTCGCCTTCGCCTATGGGTGAACCCTGCCACTGAGCACAGTAGTTATGAAGAAGTGTTGACCTATGCTCAAACACTAAAAGAAAAAGGTTTTGGAGTCTGGTTATGCTTACATTATTCGGATTCATGGGCAGATCCAGGTCAGCAAAATACTCCAGCAGCTTGGGTAAATTTAAGCTATGAAGCATTAAGAGATACCCTGTATAGTTATACCAATGATGTGGTGTCCAATATTCAGCCAGATATGGTACAAGTAGGAAATGAGATTAATACAGGAATCCTTCATCCGATTGGTCATATTGATAATCTGTCCGCATTCAGAGGTTTGTTACAAGCAGGTATTGAAGGGGTGCGAGATTGGAATGCCGATATACCTATTATGCTACATTATGCAGGCTACTCTGGTGCAACTTATTTTTATGAACAAATGGTAGGTTTAGATTATGACCAGATTGGCTTGTCTTATTACCCTAAGTTTCATGGAATGGATATTGCCCAACTTAGGTCAACCTTGGATGAGTTAAGCACGACACATCAAAAGGAAATGGTTCTTGCTGAAACTGCCTATCCTTTTACCTTAGGGTGGAATGATTATACCAATAATATAGTTGGCTTAGAGGAGCAATTATTACCTGGGTATGAGGCAAGTCCATCGGGGCAGCTAGCCTTTATTCAGTTAATGAAGGATATGATTTTATCTACCGAAGGTGGCTTAGGGATTTGTTATTGGGGAGCTGAGCTTATTGCTTGGAAAGGTCCTGAAGCAACGGATGGGTCGCCTTGGGAAAATCAGGCAGTATTTGATTTTGACCGGAAGAAACTTCCAGTACTAGATGAATTTAAATAGTCCAAAAGAGTACGATACGTTATGGCAAAAAAGTCTTGGGTGGAAAAAAGAGACCTTGAAAAAGAACCTATTGTAAAGGTGCTGGATAAGCGATTTGCAGATATGGAAGAAGGTTGTAAAATGTTGATAGCTACTCCCAAAATTGTAGATGCATATATTCATGATATTCCCCTGGGTAATCAGGTGGAACTCTCTACCATGAGACAGGATCTAGCCTTGACTTTTCAAGCAGATAAGACTTGTCCTGTAACCAGTGGTATTTTTCTTAGAATTGTGGCGGAAGCTGCTTTTGAGGAATATCAAAAAGGAAGTCCTATAGAACAAATAGCACCTTTTTGGCGTATGATTGATACTCGAAGTAAAGTAGCCCAAAAGTTAGCATGCGGATTAGATTTTATCGATCAGCAGCGAAAAAAAGAGGGCTTAAATTAAGGATGAATTTTAAATAAGTATGCGTCAAGTTCGGATTGAAAAATACAAGCCCGCTTTTAAACCTTTTTTTAAAAGCTTGAACCAAAGGTGGATTGAAGCTTATTTCAAAATGGAGGAGGCAGATCACATTGCTTTGAATGACCCAGAGGGAAAGGTTTTATCCAAAGGAGGAGAGATTTTATTTGCTTTGGTTGATGAAACAGTTGTAGGCGTGTGCGCTTTGGTTAAACTTGATGCATCCATTCCATATGATTTTGAGCTGTCCAAGATGGGGGTAGACCCTGCTTATCAAGGATTAGGTATTGGTTATAAATTGGGACAGGCTATAGTTGATTTGGCAACCGAATTAGGCGGAAAGACCCTTTATATTGAAAGTAACACTATACTTACACCCGCCATGCATTTGTATGAAAAATTAGGATTTAAAGAGATTGAAGGAAAGGATTCTCCGTATGCCCGTTGCAACATTTATTTCCTTAAACATTTGTCCAGTGATTAATATCAGACCTTATAAACCTGACGATGCGGAAAGCTTATTGGAAATCTTTGATACAAATGTTCCTGCTTATTTTCATTCTTCAGAACGTCAGGAATTAGTTGAGTATTTGGATAAAGAACGGGAAGACTATTTCGTTATTGAATATCAAAACACGGTAGTTGGAGCAGGAGGAATCAATTATATCGGAGCCGAAGGTCAAGCCAGATTGAGCTGGGACTTTATTCATGCAAGTTATCATGGCCAAGGTCTAGGACGTTTATTGGTAGAACATCGAATTAATTGGGTCTTATCCAAGACGGCCTACAGGCAAATGATTGTTCGAACAGCACAATTTACCTATTTATTTTATGCTAAATTTGGTTTTAGCTTGGTGCGAACGGAACCCGATTATTGGGCGAAGGGATATGATCTATATTTAATGATGTTAGATTTAGATCAAAATTAAAATCCTTTCCACCTTACTTTATTATTTTTGAATGTAAAATGCCAACTCTTGAAATTAACTCCTCTAATCACAATCTGTATTATATTCTTTGCTTCTTGCTCGGACGACAATGAACCTATTCAACTTGAAGTTCCATGTTTGTCTGGGACATTAGAAAACGGATTGATAGCCTTTTATCCATTTTACAATGGATCTGCTGCAGATTTCTCCTCTAACTCCAATGACCTAAATAATATGGCTGCAGTGCCTACTTTGGATAGGAATGGTCAGGCAGACTGTGCTTTTAAATTGGATAACAGCGCATCAATAGAACAATTCTTATTCCTAGAAGAACCATCCTTTTTAGATGGACTTAATGAATTTTCTATTTCTTTATGGTACATGCCTCAGGATACAAGTCGATCGGTAGGTGACTATGAACTTTTAATTGGTCGAG
>CAJXMP010000051.1 GCA_913056515.1 uncultured Lewinella sp. | reverse complement strand
ATCCTGACTTAGATCAAAACTTGAGAATTAACTGGAATTAAGTATGAACCTCTCTTTGAGTAAACAAGTGCTTCGAGGTACGGTAGATTTAGTGCGATCAAAGTCCATAAGCAATAGATTATTGATTATGCAGGCCTTGGCAGGGCAAGACGGTTCTATTCGTGAGGTTTCAAGAGCCAAGGATAGCCAAACACTTCAGTACATTCTTAAGCAACTTAGAGAGACCGAGGAAGTTCAAGTAATAGATGTGGGCCCTGCAGGAACTTGTTTTAGGTTTTTGACTGCATTTTTAGCGCAACGATTGGGAAAATATATTTTAACTGGCTCTGAGCGGATGAAACAAAGACCAATAGGGCCTTTAGTTGACGCACTTCAAGCACTGGGTGCATCCATTGAATATCTGGAATCTGAGGGTTTCCCTCCATTGGCAATTACAGGGAAAAAATTAAAAGCTTCTTATCCCATATCCATTGATGCCTCAATTAGTAGTCAGTTTATTACAGCCTTACTTTTGATCGCACCATACTTGGATTCAGGTCTGACACTTCAGCTTACTAATCGCATTAGTTCTAAACCATATTTAACAATGACTTTAGCCTTGATGCAACAACAGGGTGCAGCGTGTAAAATGGAAGGTAATCAAATCCAAATAGCCCCTCAACCCTATATCTTTAAGGAAGTGTCTGTAGAGTCGGATTGGTCTGCAGCAGCTTATTTTTATGGACTATGTGCACTGGTGCCAGGTTCTGATTTATTGCTTACAGGTTTGCAACTAAAGTCTATACAGGGAGATGCACTGATTCAGCAATATTTCAAGGATCTCGGAGTAAGCAGTATATCGGAAGATACTGGTGTTCGAATTCAATCTAAGGCAGTGAAAAATCCAGATTCATGGACTATTGATTTTACAGATATTCCCGATACTGCTCAAACATTAGCCGTAGTTTGTGCAGCATTAAATATAGATTTGGACATGCACGGGTTAGATAGTCTTCGCATCAAGGAAACCGATCGGATTCTCGCCTTACAACAAGAGTTGTCGAAGGTTGGAGTGCAGCTGATTGAAAGGGAGGAATCGGTTTTTGAATTGCAGACCCAAGATTTTAAAATCCTTCCCAATACTACATTTGAAACCTATGAGGATCATCGAATGGCTATGTCATTTGCTCAACTTGCTGTGTTTGCCAGCATATCTATTGACGATCCAACAGTAGTGGAGAAATCTTTCCCTCATTTCTGGGAGCAATTAGAACATCTAGGATTCTCCTTCTAAATTTGCGGGGAGACCTAAGGCCTCCAATAAGGCTCTTGCTTTAATCAAGCATTCTTCATATTCTAGTTCAGGTACTGAATCATATACAATGGCCCCACCAACAGAGAAACTTGCTTGTTCTTTTTCTTGATCAACAATTAAGGTTCTAATAACTACATTGAAGTCGAAATCTCCTTGGGGAGTAAAATATCCAATAGCACCTGAATAAAATCCACGCTTCCTATTTTCATACTTATCTATGAGCATCATACTTCGATGCTTAGGAGCACCTGTCATGGATCCCATCGGGAAACTCGCTTTAATAGCGTCCAAGCCTGTATGAGTTGCTTTAAGTTGGCCACTAACGGTAGAAATCATTTGATGTACGGTCTTAAATGGATAGATACCAAATAGCTCTTCAACCTGTATGGTTCCTGTTTCAGAAACCCTTGCTAGATCATTGCGCACTAAGTCTACAATCATTACATTTTCTGCACGGTCTTTTTCTGAACGGAATAGTTTGTCGGCAGCTGCATTATCCTCACTGCGGTTTTTATATCTTGCTGCGGTTCCTTTTATTGGTTGTGAAATGAGTTTGCTTTGTCTTTTAGCCAAATAGCGTTCTGGGCTTACGGAAAGTAGATGTATGTTTTCAAAGTTGAAGTAACAGGAGAAAGGTGCTTTCCCTCTTTCATTCAAATCTTTGAAAAGGTGTATTGGATTAGCTTGTACAGGCTTAACGGTAAACTCCACGCAGTAATTCATTTCATAGATGTCTCCTTCAATGATATGTTGCTTGATATCTTGGACATTTTGAAGGTATAAGTCCTTCGATGTTGAGGGGATAAGTTTAGGAGCCTTGGTAGCATTATTGGATAGGACTGTATTACTTTCTTGCGCAATTAGTTTATTCAAGTCTACAGCATTAGAGACCCAAAATTGCTGATTTTTTTCTATGATTAAGTACTTAGGAATAAAAAAAACTAAAGCTGGACTTTTTAGCCAATGTGGATTCTCAGATTTCAACTGTTCTAAGTCATTTTTCAAATCATAACTCAAGCATCCAAAGATCCATTGGTTAGGATGTTTTTTTTGGAACCATTGCAGTTGTTCAAAGGCGCCTTTTTCTTCCGATAGAACTAAGCTATGCTCTGCTCCCCAAGCGTAGGCTGCGTCAAAAGCACCATATTTGTCTTTGGTGTATCCATTAGAGGTTAAGTGACAAGCAAACGATACTTGTTTGAACTGATTTAGGATATGGCGTTTGAGCTTTTCCGCATCATCAATCTCCACTAGTCTTAGCTGCTCCATCCGAAGTGATTTATCTACCTTAATTAATAGAGAGTACTTTCACTTCTACACGCTGATTTTGCTTTCTACCATCTGCAGTGTCATTAGAAGCAATAGGATTTCTTTTTCCATAACCCTTATATCTCAGACGATATTTGGGTATACCTTTTCGGACTAAATAATCATATACTGCTTTGGCTCTATTGGTGGAAAGCTGATCACAGTAATAGTCTGGAGGTAGGTTATTGGTATGTCCTCCAACCTCTAGTCTTACTGTATTATTGTCCACTAAAAAATCATATAGTTCATCTAAGGCAGGTTCTGAAGAATCGCGAATTACAGCAGAATCATCATTGAAGTATAGTGCTTTGAGTTGTACTTTCTTTCCAACGCTAAGTTTGTCTACATCAAGTTCCTTATTGATTTTAGCCTTTGCTACGGTTGTGCCCGTTTTAGGTATAACTTTTTCTGTTCTTTTTACGATGGGGTCACTAGTTGGAGCTTTAACCTCAAGCTCTGGAGTATCGGGCGTATCAGGAGTTGGCGGCACTGCTGCTAATACCGGCTCTTCCAACACTTCTTCTTCACAAGGAATAGGAATAATGGATGAAGCATTATCTACTAGAACATGACCATTGTATGGGAATAGGGTCATGTTCCAGAAAGCTTGAAGTAAGATATAATTCAAGTCTTCCTCAGGTGTGAAGGTGAAATCAAATCTAATCCAACGGTTGGTATTTATGATATTACTTTCTGCTAGGAGTTGTTTCTTATCACATAGGGAGGATCCGCCATAAATTCTTAATACAATTGGAGTAGTGAATTGCTCCGTCGCGGTCATCGAGCTATTGACTGATAGATAGTTTTTGGATTTGGACAAATAGATGCTGAATTGGTAGCAATTTCCTGCAAGCATAGGTTTTCTAAGCCGCTGAGAAATCCCCTCATAAGTATCATTATCTCTGGTAACCATACCAATATAAGAGGCCCCATCTTGTGGTCTATTATCTACGCCAAAAAATAAGTTATTGATATTGGGTGATGGGTGAATATCTGGAGGTGTTTCTTCTGCAAAACCACAATCATTCCAGCCATAGGGTACTTTTTCAGTCCCTGGAAGGTCCTCAAACGATGGGTTGATTAATTCGATAGGTTGTTCTTGTGCGAATATTCCCGAAAAGCAAATTAAAATTGCCGCAATAGATAAGATACTTTTCAACATCTTCTGTAGTTCGATTGGTATATTGATTTCTGGTAAAACGAATTTGGATAATTGCTTATTGGATAAGTTAAGAAAAAAGTAGCTGAAACCTTTAACTTTTAGATGAACTACAATAGGCCTAATACAAAAATCGCCTGCTAACTGAACATGATTTGAAATCTTTTGATTCAGAGCAGGCGATTTAGTTATACTATCAATTGCTTACTTAAATGCATTTAGTCCAGTAACATCCATACCTGTAATTAGTAAGTGGATGTCGTGTGTACCTTCATAAGTAAGCACTGTTTCTAAGTTCATCATGTGTCTCATGATTGGGTATTCATTGGTAATACCCATACCCCCATGAATCTGTCTAGCTTCTCTTGCTATTTCTAATGCCATGTGTACATTATTACGCTTAGCCATTGAAATTTGTGCAGGAGTAGCTCTACCCTCATTCGCTAAAGATCCAAGTCTCCAAGTCAATAATTGTGCTTTCGTGATTTCTGTAATCATTTCAGCCAATTTTTTCTGAGTCAATTGGAAACCAGCGATTGGTTTTCCGAATTGTTCTCTTTCTTTAGAGTATCTCAAAGCAGAATCATAGCAATCCAATGCAGCACCAATAGCACCCCAAGCAATTCCGTAACGTGCTTTAGATAAACAGCTCAAAGGACCTTTCAGACCCTGAACACCTGGTAATACATTTTCTTTTGGAACGCGAACATCTTCAAATACTAGTTCTCCAGTAATAGACGCTCTCAACGATAGCTTACCATGGATCTCAGGTGCTGAGAAACCAGGCATATCTTTTTCTACAATCACGCCGCGGATGATTCCTTCTTCATCTTTTGCCCATACCACTGCGATATCAGCTACAGGTGAATTAGTAATCCACATTTTTGCTCCATTTAGGATATATGCATCTCCATCGTCTTTGATGTTGGTGATCATTCCCGCTGGGTTGGAACCATGATCAGGTTCAGTCAAACCAAAACAACCAATGAATTCCCCAGAAGCTAGTTTTGGTAGATACTTCATACGTTGCTCTTCACTACCAAATTTGTAGATTGGGTACATCACTAAAGAACCTTGAACAGAAGCCATTGATCTCAATCCGGAGTCACAACGCTCTAATTCTTGCATGATCACTCCATATGCGATTTCATCCATGCCACCACAACCGTATTTAGTTGGAAGTGAAGGACCAAAAGCACCAATTTCAGCTAATCCCTTGAATAAGTGTTGTGGGCAAGTTCCATTCTCGTAGTGCTCCTCAATGATTGGGCTTACCTCTTGTTTTACCCAGTCTCTAACTGCATCTCTCGCCAAGATATGGTCTTCGCTTAGTAGTTCATCCATCAGATAATAATCGTGCGCTTGATAGCGATCAACTTTAGCTGCGGATTTTGTCGTTGTTGTCTTGTTCATTATAATGACAATATGATTTTTTCAAAAATTAGTTAAGGCTTGGTATACAATTGCAAAAATACATATATTCAGCAAATCTTCTAATACTTGCCCTTGGCAAAGGCAAATGTTTACATTTTATCCACAAATAATGCATGTTAGATGGCAAAATTATCGTTAGAGGGTATGGAGTTTTACGCCCAACATGGGGTGTATGAAGAGGAAACCATATTAGGTGGAAAATACACCGTTGATGTAACGGTGGAGGTTGATATTGTCAAGGCTGCGGTCACTGATGACATCCAATCTGCGGTCAATTATGAAGTCATTCATGCTATTGTGAAGTCGGCCATGCAAAAGCCTACTAAGCTTATTGAGACCATCGTTGAACGAATTGGTTTAGGGCTAAAGAATCATTATCCACATTTAAAGGAAATGTATATTCGGGTAGTTAAGCACCATCCGCCATTAGGTGGTATTGTTAAGCAGGCCGTTATTGAAACTAAGGCTGATTATAGAAAGAAATGTGGTCGTTGTAGCAAACCTATGTTGTGTTATCAAGACAGGACTTGTTGGTGCATGGATGCTGGAGTTATGGATCAAGGCCGATTAGAACATTTGAAATTAAATTTTGATAATTCTTGTCTTTGTTCGGACTGTGTTCGATACTATGCCGGATAGTTTTAAGTTTTGTTTAAAGAAGTTTATGATTTCCATAAACCTATTTCTAGCTAAAAGAAGTCATTTTTAACCCATATCATTAACATAAATTTCTAATAATGATCAAAAAGATTGCCCTCGCATTTGGTGCTGTACTCACTTTCTCTGCATGTGATCCAGCCGTTCTTCAACAAGCCATAGATACTGTTGTATATACAGGTTCAGCCACAGAACTTACCAATCAAAATGTAGCAGATGGACTAAAGCAAGCCTTAGAAATTGGTATTACAGAAGGTGCGCAAACACTAAGTGCTACAGATGGATATTATAAGAGTGCTTATAAAATCCTATTACCTGAAGAAGCTCAAAAAGTAGCAGATAAGCTGCGCAATGTACCTGGATTTACGAAGGTAGAGGAGACTATTCTCGAAAAGGTCAATCGAGGAGCTGAGGATGCTGCAAAGAAGGCAGCCCCAATTTTCAAGCAAGCCATCATGTCTATGAGCTTCGGAGATGCTTGGGATATATTGATGGGGGATAAGGATGCAGCAACAAAATATCTTAGAAGAGTAACTTACAATTCACTCTACAAAGAATTTAATCCAGTGATTATAGAGTCATTGGACAAATTTAATGCCCGCACCTACTGGTCTTCGGCGGTAGATAAGTACAATAAAATTCCATTTGTTGAAAAGGCGAATCCAGATCTCGATGATCATGTGACTAGAGAGGCTTTGGCTGGTCTTTTTGACATGGTAGAAAAAAAGGAGCTGGATATTCGGGAGAATGTAGCTTCAAGAACTACAGACTTATTGAAAAAGGTATTTGCAAGGCAGGATAAATAAATAAAAAGGGCAATTCATTTAGAATTGCCTTTTTTTCTAGCTATCATACACTTGCAAGTATTAGCGGGATATCCCCTTGAATTAAGCGCTTTTTTCCTAAATTTGAGGGCACAATTATTCCAAATAAACTGCCAAATTAGGCTATATGATAAAAGTAGGTGTACTCGGCTCAGGATCTATGGGCTCAGGAATTGCCCAAGTGGCTGCTACTGCAGGTCATGATGTGGTGTTAGTTGACAATAACCCAAATGCATTGAACCAGGCAAAATCCAAACTAGCTAAGGTTATGGATCGGCTGGTGGAAAAAGGTCGACTAAATGCACAGACTGCTTCAGAAATTCAAGGCAGAATTCATTACAAAACGGAGATAGAAGCTTTTGCATCTTGTGGTTTAGTCATAGAGGCTATTATTGAAGATTTAGGTATTAAGCAATCTGTTTTTGCTAGCATGGAGGCGATTGTTCCTGCGGATTGTATTATAGCTTCTAACACCTCTTCCCTTTCGATATCAGCAATTGGTAGTGCTTTGAAAAGCCCAGAGCGTTTTCTTGGTATTCATTTTTTCAATCCCGCCCCTTTGATGAAGTTAGTGGAGATTATCCCTGCACTTCAGACCTCAGATGCTTATTTGGATACAGCAAAAAATACCATTGATTCTTGGGGAAAGTTGACTGTATTAGCAAAAGATACACCAGGTTTTATTGTTAATCGAATTGCTAGGCCTTTTTATAGTGAGGCCTTGCGCATGTATGATGAGGGCGTGGCAGACTTTGCGACTATCGATTGGGCACTTACAGAGATTGCAGGATTCCGAATGGGGCCATTTACCTTAATGGATTATATCGGGAATGATATCAATTATAAAGTAACGGAAACGGTCTACGCTTCATTCTTTTATGATGGCAGATTTATGCCTTCTTTTACACAAAAGCGATTGGCAGATGCAGGATATTATGGACGCAAGGCGGGTAAGGGCTACTACGATTATAGTGGGGATGCTTCAATGCCTGAACCTGATAAAGATTTAGACTTAGGGCAAATGATAGCTGATCGGGTTATTGTCATGTTGATCAACTTTGCAGCTGATGCCTTATTTATGAATGTTGCTTCGGAACATGACATAGATCTTGCCATGACTAAAGGGGTGAATTATCCAAAAGGACTATTGACCTGGGCCAATGAAATCGGGATTCAAAATTGTGTTAATCAATTGGATGCTCTATTTGAAGAATACAGGGAAGAACGCTACAGATGTTGTCCTTTATTGAGGAGGATGGCGAATAATGGATCAAGCTTTTTCAATTAATTAGAATATAATGGCAGAAAAGCAAAAAGCAGAAAGGATAGTTGGTGCCATGTATGATAATGATGCCTTTAGCCAATGGATGGGCATAAAGCGTGTCCACGTGGCGGAAGGAGCTTGTACGCTGGAAATGACTGTTCGTGATGAAATGACAAACGGCTTTAAGCTAGCGCATGGTGGGATCATTTTTAGTTTTGCAGATTCTGCTTTAGCTTTTGCTTGTAATAGTTTAGGGAGGCATGCTGTCTCAATAGAAGCTTCCATCTCTAATCTTAAGAGTGTCTACACGGGGGATGTGATTACTGCTCGAGCAAGACAACTTCACTCAACCCATAAGGTTGGGTTTTACCAAATTGATATTTTTAACCAAAATGAAGAATTGGTAGGCAGTTTTAAAGGAACCGTCTATCGTTCATCCAAAGAATGGGACGTATGAAAGAAGCATATATCATAGATGGTCTAAGAACCCCTATCGGTAATTTTACAGGGACTTTATCTACGGTAAGACCAGATGATTTAGCTGCACATGTGATTAGAGGTTTGATGGAGCGCTATCCAGATCTTCCCAAAGATCAAATTGATGATGTGATTTTAGGTTGCGCTAATCAAGCAGGAGAGGATAATAGAAATGTGGCCCGGATGGCGCTTTTATTGGCAGGGCTGCCTTTTGATGTTCCAGGTGAAACAGTTAATAGATTATGTTCATCGGGTATGTCTGCGGCCATTCATGCTTACCGGGCAATCAAGGCGGGAGAAGGCGATCTTTTCATTGCTGGAGGTGTGGAGAATATGACTCGAGGTCCTTGGGTGATATCCAAGGTTTCTAAGCCCTTTGGAAGAGATGCTCAAATGCATGATTCTAGTTTTGGTTGGCGTTTTGTGAATAGCAAAATGAAGGAGATGTATGGGACAGATGGAATGGGTGTTACGGCTGAAAATTTAGTTGAGAAATATAATATTTCCAGAGCAGATCAGGATCAATTTGCTTATTGGTCACAGATGAAAGCTGCAGCAGCACAACAATCTGGTCGATTGGCGGAAGAGATTATTCCAGTAAGTATTCCTCAGCGCAAAAAAGATCCAATCCTTTTTGCTCAGGATGAGTTCATCAAGCCAAATACTTCTTTGGAGGTTTTAGGAAAATTGAGAGCTGCATTCAAAAAAGAAGGTGGATCAGTAACAGCAGGTAATTCGTCTGGATTGAATGACGGGGCTGCGGCGATGTTAATTGCATCTGGTGAAGCAGTGGAGCAGTACGGGCTTAAACCTAAAGCAAGAATTGTTTCCTCAGCTGTGGTAGGCGTGGAGCCTAGAATTATGGGTATTGGCCCCGTGAAGGCCAGTGAAAAAGCACTAGAGCGTGCTGGCTTGAGCCTGGATGATATGGATGTGATTGAATTGAATGAAGCCTTTGCAGCACAAGCTTTAGCTTGTACAAGAGCTATGGGACTTAAGGATGATGATCCTCGATTGAATCCCAATGGAGGTTCCATTGCCATAGGTCATCCACTGGGCGTGACTGGTGCAAGAATCTTGTATTCAGCGGCTTTGGAATTGGAAAAAAGAAATGCACGCTATGCTTTGATAACCATGTGTATTGGTGTTGGTCAAGGTTATGCGACGATAATAGAAAAAGCTTAGTTATGATATACGAATTCAATGGTTTTATCCCAGTAGTTCATCCTACTGCCTTTGTACACCCACAAGCTGCGGTTACTGGAAATGTAATCATCGGCAAGGATGTGTATATAGGTCCTGGAGCTGCTATACGTGGTGATTGGGGAGAGATTATCATTGAAGACGGTTGTAACGTCCAGGAAAATTGTACGGTACACATGTTTCCGGGAACATCTTTACGCTTACAGGAAGGCGCTCATATTGGACATGGCGCGATTATTCATGGTGCTCAGATTGGCAAGAATGTATTGGTGGGGATGAATACCGTGATTATGGATGATGCGATTATTGGCGATGAATGTATCATTGGTGCATTAGCTTTTGTAAAAGCAAAAATGGAGATTCCAGCAAGAAGTTTAGTTGTGGGCAATCCTGCTAAAATCATTAAGGAAGTTAGTGATGAAATGATAGCATGGAAAACCATGGGAACTAAATTGTACCAACAATTGCCTAGTGAATGTCAGGCTACACTAAAAGCGGTGGAACCTTTGCGGGAAGTACCTAAAGACCGCCCTAAACAGGAGGAACTGTTTAAAACATGGGAGCAGATCAAAAAATCTAAATAAACAACAGTCGATGAATTTACCAAATTATATACAGGGTCAGTGGTTGGCACATGAAGGAGCTGGAATTGCACAGTTCAATGCGGTTACTGGTGAACAGATAGGGACTTGTGGTTCTGAGGGACTGGACTATGCAGCAATGCGCACTTATGCTATTGAAACAGGAGGTGCGGCTTTGCGTAGGATGACCTTTCAAGAAAGAGGATTGATGTTGAAAAAGTTGGCTTTGCATATGCATGGCCTGCGTAAAAAATATTATCCCATCTCTTCTATGACAGGAGCTACAAAGGTGGACTCCTGGATTGATATAGATGGGGGTATAGGTACCTTATTTGCTTATGCATCTTTAAGAAGAAAATTCAATAATGCACCTTTTTATGTGGATGGTGAAACGATAAATCTTTCTAAAGAAGGCACTTTCAAAGCGCAACACATTATGGTTCCTAAGAGAGGTGTTGCCATACATATCAACGCCTTCAACTTCCCGATCTGGGGGATGTTGGAAAAAATTGCAGTGAATCTATTAGCAGGTATGCCTGCTATTGTTAAACCATCAGAGGTAACTTCTTTTTTGACCAAAGCTTTTTTTGAAGACATGATTGCTTCTGGTATCCTGCCAGAGGGTGCGCTTCAATTGGTGAATGGATCAGGTATTGGGATTATTGACCATGTGACTTGTCAGGATGTAGTGACTTTCACGGGTTCTGCCCATACGGGAAGAAAATTGAAGAATCATCCTAGAATATTGGATGAATCCGTTCTGTTTAACATGGAGGCCGATTCATTGAATGCAGCAGTGCTGGGTCCAGATGCTGTTCCGGGGACAGCTGAGTTTGATTTGTTCGTGAAAGAGGTACACCGAGAAATGACGGTTAAGACTGGACAGAAGTGTACGGCTATTCGTAGAATCCTGGTTCCTGAAAATTTGGTAGAGGATGTGCAAAAAGCATTGAGTGCAAGACTGGATAAAACGACTATTGGTGATCCAACAGCTGAAGGAGTACGAATGGGAACTTTGGCATCTAAGCTTCAAGTAGATCGTTGTATGGAGCAAATAGCCAAATTGGCTCAGGATAATGAGGTGATTTATGCAAAAGACGACTTTGATGTAATCGGGGCGGACAGAGCAAAGGGTGCATTTATTGCTCCTACACTTTTCTTAAATACAAATCCTTTGGAGAATTTAACTTCCCATGAAGTAGAAGCATTTGGTCCAGTTTCGACTATCATGCCATACCAATCCTTGGAGGAAGCCACTTATATAGCGAGTTTAGGTAAAGGCTCTTTAGTGAGTTCTATTGTAACGAATGATAAAGCTGTGGCGAATGAGTATGTTACTGCAGCAGCACCTTATCATGGACGTATTTTAATCTTAAACGAAGCTTGTGCGGCGGAGTCAACAGGTCATGGTTCTCCAATGCCATTATTATCACATGGTGGTCCTGGTCGTGCAGGAGGAGGTGAAGAGATGGGTGGTTTACGAGGAGTGAAGCACTATTTACAACGTACCGCTGTCCAAGGTCACCCAACGATGTTAACAGCTGTTTCAGGGGTTTATCAATATGGATCAGAGTATATCGAGAAAGATGTACATGTTTTCCGTAAGCATTTTGAAGAATTGGAGATTGGGGAAACAGTATTTACCCACAAGCATACCGTATCAGAAGCGGATATTGTAAACTTTGCCAATGTGAGTGGAGATAATTTCTATGCACACATGGATGCAACCTCTTTAGAGGGTACTATTTTTGAACAGCGAGTGGCACATGGTTATTTTGTGTTATCCAAAGCCGCTGGCTTATTTGTGGATCCTAAGAAAGGACCGGTCTTGTTGAACTATGGAATTGACGAGGCGCGATTCACAAAACCCGTATATCCTGGCATGACAATAGGTGTGCGCTTTACGGTTAAAGAGAAAATAGATCAGGAAAAGAAGAGCGAGGAGGATATTGCAAAAGGTATAGTGAAATTCCTGGTGGATGTATATGACGAAACTGGAGAAACGGTAGCATTAGCAACTATTTTGACTATGGTCAAAAAATTAGATCAATCGAATTAAGATGAGTACAGACAAAAGAGAACAAGGGGCAGTAGATTGCCTAATAGAGGATGGATTGGCAACGGTGACTTTTTTTCACCCATCGCATAACTCTCTTCCAGGAAAGATATTAGCTAAGCTAGCGGATACCATAACTGAACTCGGTATAAATGATGCGGTAAAGTTAATCTTATTGAAAAGCGCTGGTGATCGCACTTTTTGTGCAGGGGCTTCTTTTGATGAGTTGATTGCCATTTCAAACTTGGAAGAAGGAAAGAAATTCTTCATGGGTTTTGCCAATGTAATCAATGCTATGCGCAAGTGTCCAAAGTTAATCATAGGACGAGTACAGGGTAAGGCTGTTGGTGGTGGAGTAGGCCTTGCATCGGCAACTGATTTCTGTGTGGCAACAAAGTTTGCTTCGGTAAAATTATCGGAGTTGGCAGTTGGAATCGGACCATTTGTAGTAGGACCCGCAGTAGAGCGTAAAGTAGGTCTTTCTGCCATGAGCCAAATGGCTATTGATGCCTCAACCTGGCAGACGGCTGAGTGGGCAAAACAAAAAGGTTTATTCGCTGAACTTTTTGATTCCGCTGAAGATATGGATGCCTATTTAGAAGGATACTTGAAAAAGCTCTTAAGCTATAATCCAGAGGCTATGTCAGACTTGAAAAAAGTCATCTGGCAGGGTACAGAACACTGGGATGAGCTATTAGCTGAGCGAGCTGGAATCTCTGGTAAGCTGGTACTTTCTGAGTTCACCAAGAACTTCATCCAGCAGTTCCAAACGAAATAAAAAAGGAGGCCATTGAGCCTCCTTTTTTATTGTTCTTTAAAGCAAATTAAGTTAGCGGGATCACCTAATCACGAGCATAGCTATGGCCATAGCGATCATAATGGAGTTTTCGATAATGGTGACTTTGGACATCGGGAGATCAAATATGGTACCAATACACGCACATTGAATTTTACGTTTATTCAGTACACTTTCTACCACTCCGATGGTGCTTATGCCCAATAACACTATGGTAGCGATATTGGTCACTACATAATTGTAGTCTATCAAAAACAAGAGGCCTAGTAATAATTCTAGGAATGGATATAATTTCCCATAAGCAGGGATTTTGGCTGCTAATGGGTCATACATCTGAAAGCTTCCTGCAAATCCTTTTAAATCTAAAAACTTGAAAAAGGAAAATGCAATGAAGAAACCAGCCATAAAGTATTGCATCCAATCCATCCAATTGGCTTGATCCTGTTTCCAAGTGGCAGCTGATGCTACCAAAGCTACAAACCCTGCTACTAGCAATAGCGGTTTATACACTGCCCAGACACTTTTTTTATCTTTTTCTGTTGCTGGAGTATTTAATTCCCCGGAAGATACCGTGTATTTATCATAGGGTTGGAATATGGCCTTTATTTGCTCTAATGCGATAGGTTTTTCCACGCTTAGATCGACCTGTCCAGTCTCCATATTTACCGTTACATCTGTAGCACCTCCTTCCTCTTTAAGCAGATATTGCACTTTGGCCTCACAGGCCACACAGGTCATTCCGTCTATTTGGATGGTTTGTTTCATTCAATACTTTTAATCAAAACTACTAATAAGCTGAAATAGTTGAATTGATTTAAATCAGTTTTTCTAGATCAGTTGATTTTAAAGAAATAGTAAAAAGTGCTGTTTGGAATCTGATATGCTAGATAATAATGCTACTTTTGTAATACAAATAGTGCGTATGATTGTGAGCAAGCCTTTAACCAAAAAAACATTAAAAGAAGCATATAACTTGATGTTTACTGCTAAAAGTCTGTCTGAAAAATATGAAGACAACTTTAAAGTAGTATCTAAATATGTGCATGCAACAGCTAGAGGGCATGAAGCTATTCAGATTGCTCTAGGCATGCAATTAAAACCTCAAGATTGGGTGTCTCCTTATTATAGAGATGATGCTATGCTTTTGTCCATAGGGATGAGACCTTATGAACTGATGTTGCAGTTAATGGCTAAAAAAGATGATCCGTTTTCCGGCGGAAGAACGTATTACGCACACCCTTCTTTAAAAGATGATGATAAGCCAAAGATGATTCATCAATCATCTGCTACTGGCATGCAAGCTATTCCTACAACAGGGGTAGCAATGGGTATTCAGTATTTAGAAAATGAAAACCTGGCTACCAAGTATAAAGGTGGTAAGCCTGTAGTTGTTTGTTCCTTAGGTGATGCTTCTGTAACGGAAGGTGAAGTTGCTGAGGCTTTACAAATGGCGGCTTTAAAGCAATTCCCAATTATCTATTTAGTTCAAGATAATGGTTGGGATATATCCGCAAATGCAGAAGAAACTAGAGCTCAAAATGCTGCTGAATACGCAGAGGGCTTTAAAGGAATAGAGGTAAGAAGTATTGAAGGTAATGATTTTGTTCATTGCTATAATACCTTGAATGAAGTCATTGATACGGTACGAAAAGAGCGTAGACCATTTTTGGTACATGCGCGTGTTCCATTGTTGAACCATCATACCTCTGGTGTTCGTAAAGAATGGTATAGGGATGATTTGGAGGAGCATATGACTCGTGATCCATTTCCAATTTTAAGAGCAACACTATTGGAAAGTGGATTTACAGAAAAAGAGTTGGAAGAGATAGAACGAAAAGCTTGGGAGACTATTGACGCAGATTACGATGCTGCTTATGCGGCAGAGGATCCTAGTCCTGCGGATTTATTTACCCATGATTTCGCACCAACTCCTATTACAGAGGAAAAAGGTGTTCGTGCTCCTGCTCAAGCGGAGCCTACTGTTATGGTAGATTCTGCTCTATCTGCAGTGGAAGAACTGATGCGTAAATATCCAGAGTGCCTATTATATGGACAAGATGTTGGTGCTCGATTAGGTGGTGTTTTTAGGGAGGCTGCTACGCTTGCCCAAAAATTTGGTTCCAATAGAGTTTTCAATACACCTATTCAGGAAGCATTTATAATTGGATCAACTGTGGGGATGTCAGCAGTAGGATTAAAGCCTATTGTTGAGGTTCAATTTGCAGATTATATTTGGCCAGGCTTGAATCAGTTATTTACTGAGGTAGCACGGTCATGTTATTTATCCAATGGTAAATATCCGGTGAGTTGTATTTTGAGAGTGCCTATTGGCGCTTACGGTTCAGGAGGACCATATCATTCTTCTTCTGTGGAGTCAGTAGTTGCTAATATTCGAGGAGTGAAAATTGCCTACCCTTCTAATGGGGCTGATCTAAAAGGTTTGATAAAAGCTGCTTATTATGATCCAAATCCAGTGGTCATTTTTGAACACAAGGGATTGTATTGGTCGAAGGTGCCTGGTACAGAAGCTGCCCGGACTGTTTTGCCGGATGAAGATTATGTTATTCCATTTGGCCAGGCTGCTATTGCTGTAGCGGCAGATGAACAACAAGTGGAGCAAGGCAGTAGTATGTTGGTAGTCACTTATGGAATGGGTGTGCATTGGGCTAAAAATGCAGCCAAATCCTTTGAGGGTCGTGTAGAAGTTCTAGACCTAAGAACTCTATACCCATTAGATGAAAAACAGATTTTTGAATTGTCGAAGAAACATGGCCGCATTCTGGTACTAACAGAAGAGTCGGTGAACTGTTCCTTCGCGCAAAGTGTTGCTGCAAGAATACAAGAGTATTGTTTTGAGTCCTTGGATGCACCGGTTAAAACTATTGGTTCTGAAAATATGCCGGCTATTCCATTAAACTCGACATTGGAGCAAACCATGATTCCTTCTGAGGAAAAAGTTAGACAAGCTATAAAAGACGTATTGGATTATTAGAACAAAATAATTTCAAGATATACTCAAAGCCTGCTTCTTTTCCCAGAAGTGGGCTTTTTCATTTTTATTAATCAAGTTGTATGAAATCTCCCTTAAAATTGTATCGTGAATCATTCTCTGGTCTATCTAGACCAGTGTGGTTGCTGTCTGCTGTAATGTTTATCAATAGAGCAGGGACTATGGTTATCCCTTTTCTAACCATTTATTTAACCAGTCAGTTAGGCTTCACTAAAGTTCAAGCAGGTCTAATCATGAGTGTGTTTGGAATAGGCTCAGTAGTGGGTTCTATGCTTGGCGGGTATATCAGTGAGCGGGTTGGATATTTTAAGGTGATGTTTAGTTCGCTTTTCCTCTCTGGATTTGGCTTTTATAGTCTCCTTTGGGCAGATTCATTTAATTCGATGGCTGTGATGATTTTCTTTTT
>CAJXMP010000050.1 GCA_913056515.1 uncultured Lewinella sp. | reverse complement strand
CTTGGTCAAAGATTTAGTTGTCAACGTGTGACTGAAGGCGCGCTGTTTGCAGCCATCCTTTGCTTGGTACTCGCATTGATTCAATGGTATGGCGCTGGCGAGCTTGATCGTGACGCCATTAATCTGGCAATTAATGGGCTGAACTACGGGTTAACCATTTACATCTTTGCCTACGTGATCTCGCGGTCCAAAGTGGACACGGAATCAAAAAAGATAGAAACAGGCCGAGCTAACTGGCACTGGATGGAAGTGACAGCGTTCATGATCTTCATGTTGTTCGCTCCAGAGACCCTAAGAGAAACACTCATGAACGAGCAGGATGCGATAGCACTAGTTGAGGAAACTGAGCTTCTTGAACAAAGAACACCGACTCCCGGAGTAAATCAAAGTAAGCTTCATTCATCTCATGTGGGTTAGCTTGCAATCCAATGGCATCAATAAATTGTTCAAAACGAACCCATTTGACATCACTAAGCGGTATTTCTCCTCGCTCTACTGCAGCCCAACAAGCTTTATTTATTTTATAATAAATAGCATATAATTCCTCAGCAGAACCTGGTCTATATGTATTGATCATTGCCTTGAATGCAAAGCTAGATGATTGATCAAAATCAAGTAGCGTATTATCTGCATCAAACAGCAAATATTTATACTTATCCATTTATAATAACTTCTTTGGGAACAAAGGCACTTGCATCCCCTCCTGCTTTAATGATTTCTCTAACAATAGTAGAACTGACGTGAGAATATCCAGGTTTAGCAATTAAAAAGAAGGTTTCTAATCCATCTCCAATAACTGAATTCAATTGAGAAATGGTTTTCTCATAATCGAAATCTGAAGCATTACGAAGACCTCGAATCAAATAGTTCGCAGAAATGGATTTACAATACTCTACGGTCAATCCTTCAAAATGCCCTACTTCTATTTTTGATTCATCTTTGAATACTTCTTCTAACCACGCCAATCGTGTCTCCAGTGAAAAGAGTGTTTTTTTGGCGGAATTCACACCTATAGCAACCACTATCTTATCAAACAATGGTAGAGATCTTAGAATTAAATCTACATGACCTGTAGTAATAGGATCAAATGAACCTGGAAATACTGCAATCTTCATATTAAATCTTTATGCTATAAATATAGCACAAAAAAAAGGACTCACAAGGAGTCCTTTTTTAATCTTAATCCATTTTAATGGTTTCAATTATTCTTCTAACCACCTTATAAGGATCTGCGTTAGATGCAGGTCTTCTGTCTTCAAGATAACCCACCCAGTTTGCAGCAGTAGTTACAGGAATACGAATAGATGCACCTCTGTCAGAAACTCCTACACTAAATTGATCAATAGATTGAGTTTCATGCAGACCAGTTAAACGTTGGTCATTTTCAGAACCATAAAGCACGATGTGCTCCATGTGCATTTTCTCCATTTTAGCAAAGATAGAATCAAATAAAGCCTTACCTCCCGTTTCTCTCATTTCTTTATTAGAGAAGTTGGTATGCATACCTGAGCCATTCCAGTCACCCTTAATAGGTTTTGGATGGAATTCTACCTCTACCCCATACTTTTCAGTTACTCTGTGTAATAGGTACCTACACAAGTGAAGGTCATCACCCGCGCGTTTTGCACCTTTTCCTAGTACTTGGAACTCCCATTGTCCCAATAGTACCTCAGCATTAATACCTGTAAGTTCTAATCCTGCATCAAGACACATGTCAAAATGCTCTTCTACAATATCTCTACCCTCACAGTTACCGTGACCGACTGAACAATAATAAGGACCTTGAGGTCTTGGATAACCCTGTTCTGGGAATCCTAGTGGAAGTCCATTGATAGTAAGTACGTACTCTTGTTCAAATCCAAACCAAAACTCAGGATCATCTTGAATCTTAGCTCTTTCGTTAGTTACGTGTGGAGTCCCATCGGGATTTAGTACTTCACACATTACTAAAAATCCATTTTTTCTTCCAGGATCTGGAATTACTCGAACAGGTTGTAGTAAACAGTCTGAATTGTCACCCTCTGCTTGCATGGTGGAACTACCATCGTAGGACCATACTGGTAGTGATTTTAGGTCGCCATGGAAAAAATCCATTTCGAGCACTTTGGTTTTACTTCTTAGGTTTGGTTCTGGCTTGTAACCATCTAGCCAGATGTACTCGAACTTAAACTTAGCCATTGTTAAAAAACTTTTTAATTGTCTTTAATAATCTCTTAATTACCAAATTAAAAGACACCCATATAAAGAGAAACTCTAAATAGATGATAAATAGTTCAGCATCAAGAAAAAAGAATATAAAAGGGAATTCACCCAGGTATGGGACTCAAAGCTAAAGCATTTATTTTAATTAATAGCCTAATTCAATTATTGATTTCAAATAATGATAGATTTTTGATAGAGATTCTCATTATGAATAAATATCTCTTATCCTTATTGACTTGCTTTTACTTGAATTTAATTGTTGCTATTAGTCAAAACATACCTGATGAACTTCCGGATATTAACCTAACTCATCTAACTAACATTCAATCCTTTGAGTATGTTCAAGAGTATCTAAGTGGATTAGAAATATTGGAGCAAAATCAAATTGAATCCCTAATACATTATCTGCAGCAAGTGGGACTACCCAAACATTACTTAGATCTTCAATCTATCGAAGGAATAAGTGAACCATTAGCTATCGAATTATTTGATAATTGCTTTATTAAGCAAGAAGAATCGATATATAATCCAAGTGCCGAATACTTATATTATGTAGGAATAAAGGATTTAAAGTCCTTTGATCATCAAAACAATATAAAATCAAGATATAGACTCCGTCGGAAGCAGCACCAATCTAGCTTGATAGCTACCATTGAAAAAGATTACGGCGAACCACTAAGTCAAACTAAAGCGCCTTATTTTGCAGATCATATAAGTATAAGTTTACATAAACGTAAAAAGAAATATAATTACTACCTAGGAGCTTTTGAGGTATCTTTCGGACAAGGACTAGTCCTACATCAAAATATCCCTTTTGGTCAAGGAAGTTCATATCTAAACACAGAACTGAACAGCCCAATTTTAAAACCTAAAAGTTCTTTTGGAGAGGACAACTATTTTTGGGGTATTGGGATACAACATGCAGGTACTAAATCCTCTTTTTTTTTCTCAAGAAGATTATTAGATGGCTACTTTATTGATAGCAATGTAAAAATAAGGCCAGGTGGTTATCATGATACCGCATTAAAATTAGACCAGAAGAATAATGTGATAGAATACGCAACAGGATTAATAAAATCAATAGGATTTCAATCCTTTGGCAACCTAGATATTGCTGTATTGGCGCAGCTCCTTACAGTTCCGATACATGCCTATAAAATACCTGCCCTATGGAGTAGTACAACATGGAATAAACAACATAAAAACTATCGGTTTTTTTCTGAAATGGCGATTAAAGTCCAGCAGCCAGTAAGTATTAGTACCTTATGGGGTGTAAGTGCAAGTTTAGCCTACAGAACGGGCATTTCAGCAGTGCTGCAATATAATTCGGAAGAGACAAGTGGGTTATATGTCAATCATTTATTTGGAACTAGTAATCCAAAAGGCTTAAGAACGCAATTTGTTTTTGATAAAGCCTTTAGTACAAAGCTTAACGCACAAATCCGAGCAGAACAACAGCTTACCATCAATCCTAAAACAAAGCTTGGATTAAATATTCATCTTCAAAAAAGAAAAGCATGGCATCTAGTCTATACACAAAGACTTTTGCATAAGCAGAACAAACCTAGCAACTGGAATCACAGTCTTACCTATAAGCAGTTTCTGACTTCGAGTATAGAAATCAGGTTTAGATACCACTATAATACTGATTGGTCAGATATTGATCTAGGAAATAGTTTTTTGGCCCATGATTTTATCTGGGCACCACTATACCAAAAAAGTGTCCTCAAACTTAGAGTAGGATTTGTACATATAACAAAAGACGGAAACCCAGTATATGCCTTTGAAAATAGCCCTTTCGGTCAATTCTCTATTAAGCAGCATAATCAAACTGGATTAAGGTATACCATCAATTATCGCTATAAACTAAAGAAAGGCAAAACAATTGAATTAAAGCATCATGGTTGGTTCCCAAAGGCAGCAGATAACAAAGTACCATTCGAAATTCAATATAGGCATCAAATTAATTCGTAGTAGTGAAATCAGGGTAAATAAGAAATCGCTTACGAATGGCTGCATATTTTGCTAAATCCTTTTTCCAGCTGGCCTCTATTTCTTCTATACTACAATGGTCTTTGATTTGATTTCTTAAGGTTTCATTTCCAGCCAATAGATCAAAAAAGTTATTGGCTAAGAAGAAAGAATCTTGTTCTGGAAATGACTCATACACATCAAGCATATAGGATAGATCTAATTTATGATTTTGTAAATCGAAGCTACTAAAATCATCAAACGATTGTCCAAAGCATAATTGACCTTCCAGTTTTGGATACTTGGATCCAATATTTGGGGCTGGCACAAAACTGTCCTGCTTTACACTCAAATATGGGTGACCAAAGCGTTGAAATGGACTATCTGTACCTCTACCTACACTCACCACCGTACCCTCAAAGAAACAAAGACTAGGATACAAATAAATAGATGCCATATTGGGCAAATTTGGTGAGGGTTTAATTGGAATTTGAAATAAGGTATTATGATCGTAATTCAAACAAGGAACAATAAATAATTCACAACGATTCGTGGTCCATTCCATATCATTTATCATCCAGGCTAATTCTCCAACTGTTAATCCATGGACAACAGGAATCTCATGTTTACCAACGAAAGACATATAATCTCCCTCCAGTACTGGTCCATCAAAATAGTGCCCGTTTGGATTGGGGCGATCTAGTATTATAAACCCTACTCCTTCCTCTCCACAAGCTTCCATGATGTAATGCATGGAGGATATATAAGTATAAAATCGAACACCAACATCTTGAATATCAAAAACCACATAATCTATACCATCCAAGTCTGCAGCTGTAGGCTTTTTATGTTTTCCATAAAGTGAAACAATTTCTAATCCTGTAATTGGATCAATAGAATCGTCAACTACTTCCCCATTTGCTGCTTGTCCCCTATACCCATGTTCCAATGCAAATATCTTTTCAATTTGAACCCCTAGTTCAAGTAAGGTATCTACCAAATGAGTATCATCAATGAATGAAGTTTGATTGACTACTAAAGACACCTTAGCATCGGATAGAAATGGTAAATACACATCCATCCGTTGATTGCCAAGAATTAATTCATTTTGTTGAATGGATAGTACCGGTTGTGGTCCTACAACAGGCTCTAGCGGCAATAAAACAGAAAGTCCATCCTTTGAAGAAGAGCACGACAACAAAAATGTTGCACAAAACAACAAACAAACAACAAAAAGTTTTAAATTAGACAATCTTCTCATAATCAATCAACGTAATGAAGGGGCAAAAATTTGCAATAGTAGATATTGAAACCACTGGGGGTAAAGCAGGAAGAGATAAGATCATTGAAATTGCTATTGCTGTCGTAGAAAATAATGAAATCATTAGATCCTATGAAACATTAATAGACCCTGAGTGCTATATCCCATCTAATATAAGTTACCTAACGGGTATTAGTCAAGAAATGGTACAGGATAAGCCTAAGTTTTTTGAAATAGCCAAAGACATTGTTGATGTAACGCAAGATTGTGTGTTTGTTGCCCACAATGTACGCTTTGATTATACCTTTATCCGAGAACAGTTTAAAAGTCTAGGATATACCTACAGCAGGAAGACTTTATGTACGGTAAGACTAAGTCGCCTAGCATTCCCAACGCTAAGAAAACATAGTCTGGGCTATTTGATTGAACATTTTAATATACAAGTGCAAGACCGACATAGGGCTATGGCGGACGTTCTAGCTACTACTTTTATATTCAAAAAAATAACCCAATCTCCCCTATTCATTGCTGAATTAGAACAATCTATTTCCCTTGGAATCAAAGAATCATTATTACCACAAAACATTACCAGATCTAGTATAGCCGAATTACCAGAAGATCCTGGTATATACTATATGTTGGATCATTCAGGAACAGCCGTATATATTGGTAAAAGTGTCAATATTAGATCGAGGGTTAGTAGTCACTTTGCTAAAAAGTCTAAAAAAGCTGCCTTGATGCAGGACTTAGTGCATGCTATTACCTTTGAATTGACTGGTTCTGACCTTATGGCCAATTTTTTAGAATCCATAGAAATAAAAAAGCATCTACCCAGTATCAATAGAGCTCAAAAACAAATAAGATATCCCTATCATATTTTTACTTCAAGTAATGAAGCTGGCTATCATACTTTATGTATTTCAACAAAAAAATCCATGCCTGAGGGATATATTTTTCTCGCTAGTTTTGCTAGTAAACAATCCGCTTATGGCAGGCTCTCTCGACTAATTGAACAACATCAACTATGCAGTAAACTAGTGGGTTTAACCAATGAAACGCACGCCTGTTTTAACCATCAAATTGGTAAATGTACTGGAGCATGTATTGGATTGGAATCTGTTGAAGACTATAATGAGCGTTTAAACCAATCCCTTGAGCACTTAAGTCAAGAACTAGAAGGAAGTTATTTGATTATTGAAAAGGGAAGATCCAATAATGAAAAGGGAGCCATTTTGATACTCAATGGGCGTATCCAAGGCTATGGATTCCTAGAAAGTGACACCTTGAACTATTCTAATGTGGAGGATATTCAAAGAGACTTAGAATGGGTTGAGGAAAATGCAGAACTTCGATATATCATCAAAAGATATTTAGCTAAAAACAAACGGAAGCAAATTATACCAATCCCCTCTCCTGTAATAGATTAGCCATTTGTAATTGAACCTTTTCTGCAGCCTTTCTTATCCCTTTTTGAAAATCAGCTTCTTCATTGCCTGCATAAATGATACCTCTGGAGGAGTTAATCAATAATCCAATATCATCATTCATACCTGCAGTTGCAATGGCATTCAAATCACCGCCTTGGGCGCCAACGCCCGGTACCAATAAGAAATTGTCTGGTGCTATTGCTCTGATTTGGGCAAGATACTCTGGTTGAGTAGCTCCTACTACAAACATTAATTGATCTGCATCAGCCCATTCGTGACTTTTATTAATTACCTCTTCGAAAAAATAGGATCCAGAGGAGCTATGTAAAAGCTGAAAGTCTGAACTACCCTTATTGGAAGTTAATGCTAATAGAATAACCCACTTATTTTCGTAACCTAAAAAGGGTTTTACAGAATCTTCCCCCATGTAAGGAGCAACAGTTACTGAATCGAAACCCATTTGTTTGAAATAGGCCTCCGCATACTTTTGAGCGGTATTGCCAATATCTCCTCTTTTGGCATCAGCGATGGAGAAGTGGTTTTCAGGAATCATATCCATGGTAGCCTCTAATGCCTCTAATCCTTTGCTACCATAGGCCTCATAAAAGGCCAAATTTGGTTTGTAGGCCACGCATAAATCGTGAGTGGCTTCAATCACGGCCTTATTAAATGCTAAAATTGGATTTTTCTCCTTTTGAAGAGAAGCTGGAATTTTATTCAGATCTGTATCTAAACCTACACATAAAAAGGACTGCTTTGACTTAATCTCAGCAATAAGTTGACTACGCTTCATTTGTCTTATTTTACAGCTCTAACTGCTGTTATTTCGGGTAATTGCCCCTTGATGGCTACTTCAATACCTGCCTTCATGGTCATGGCTGACATATTACAATCAACACAATTACCTAACCACCTTATAACCAATTCATTATCCTTGGTTACTTCAACAACTTCTACATTACCCCCATCCGCTGCTAAATGTGGTCGTATTTCATCTAAAACTTTGTCTGCTCTTTCGACTAAATTCAATTCTGTTGCCATTGAGTTATTCCTTTATTTTCACAACCTGAGTAGGCTCTAAATATTCTGCTCGGATTGCAACTTGTGTCAATAAATTCTTTGCGATAGTATCAAATGCTTTTTGCATTGCAGGCTTATCGTCATTCAAAAATACAGGTTTTCCTTCATCTCCGCCCTCTCTCACAGCCTGAACAATAGGAACTTGACCTAATAATACCGTTTCTGCGGCTTTGGCCAACTTTTTACCCCCATCTTCTCCAAAGATAAAATATTTATTGTTTGGAAGTTCGGCTGGCGTAAACCAAGACATATTTTCTACTACACCCAATATAGGTACATTGATACTATCCATCTTGAACATATTCATCGCCTTTAGGGCATCAGCTAAGGCAACATCCTGTGGAGTAGTGACCAAAACAGATCCTGTAATTGGAACGGCTTGTGCTAGAGAAAGTTGAACATCACCAGTACCTGGAGGCAAATCAACGATCAAAAAATCTAATTGTTCCCAATACACCTCATTAATAAACTGATTCAGAATAGCTCCTAGTCTAGGTCCTCGAAGGACAACTGCTTGTTCTGGTTCAATAATGAAACCCATAGATATCATAGGAATATCATACGCTATAAGCGGTAAGATCATGGGCTTACCCTCTAGTTTTTTCACTTGAGGTTTTTTCCCTTGCAAACCAAACATCAGTGGAATGGAAGGTCCATATATATCCGCATCTAGTATACCCACTTTTGCTCCAAGGGCTTGTAGGGCTAAAGCAATATTAGCAGATACGGTAGATTTACCTACTCCACCTTTACCAGAACCAACTGCAATGATATTTTTTATTTGAGGTAGTTTCCTACCTGCACTAGGATTCACCTTTTGCTTTCCTTGCTTAAAGTGGACATGGACATCCGCCTCAGAATCAATTTGCTTGATCGCTTCTACACAGGCAGCATGTAATTCAAACTTAGAACCTGCACTTGCAGGAGGAAGGGTCAATACAAAGCTAACTTGCTTGCCCTCTATTTTAAGATTTTCTACTAGGTGGGCAGCTACAATATCAGTTTGACTAGCGGGATCTTTTATTGTCCCAAGCGCCTTTATCACATCCGATCTTTCCATCTAAGCTTTTTTTTGCAAAAATACATAATTCTAAAGGATAGGTTGGCTTTTAGATCAATATTGCACTTGTTTTTTTGTTTATATGACTAATATATTGAATATCTACTGTCAAATGATCTCGAAGCGTATTTTGAGCATTCATTATTAAGTTACTTAAGCCTTCTTGACTTGGAACTTTTCCAAATGATTCTATGAAATAATTGGTTTTAAATAAAACGGAGTAGGCCTCTACTGAATTAATCCATTCTTGCCAATTATTTCCATCAGCAACTTGCTTTATATCCTCCTCTGAAAATTCAAAACAAGGCTTGGGAAGATTCAATGCCTCTACATGCACACGTTTTCTATTACTTATTCGAATGAGTTGCTCCAGTATTCCTTTTTTAGGAATCATAAAAGGTTTGGAATAGAAAAATAGGCCAGTCTTTTTCCTCCTTTTCAATAACTGATAACAAACCTCATCTCCAATTAATTTTAAATCATGTGCAGCACTCGCACTAGAAGTGGATAGACCTTGAAAAACAAAAGATACTTTCAATAATTGTCTACAGTCTTTAAGAATCCTATTTGTATCTGTATACATAGCTTTGACAGAAGCTGGTCCATCCGCTGTACCTATACTATCTTCATTCCAAAGCGCAATAAGTACAATTGGAATTCTTCCATCGATTACTTTTGACCATCTAAACAAACATCGCAAATAACTATCATAAGAATGGAATCTTATAGCCAAATACAACTTTGCTTGGGTATGATTTTTACGATATATAAAAGGTGGATATAAAGAATATTGTTGTAGATATGCTTTCATTAATGTTTCTTTCCTAACTTGTCATAATATAAAGAAATTTCAACTAAATACTTAAATGGATTTAACAGGTAAGTGGGTATGGATTACAGGGGCATCTTCTGGTATTGGAAAGGCTCTAGCCATTGCATACGCTAAAACGGGATGTAATTTGCTTTTATCAGCGAGGAATAAGGCTAAATTGGATGAGGTAAAAGCATTATGTGCTTCAGCTGGACAAGTACAAATCCTTCCTTTAGATTTGTCTGATATTTCGAGTAGTATTAGTCTAGCTAAACCTGTGTTAAAGGATATTGGTCCTATCCATACATTAATCAATAATGCTGGGATATCTCAAAGAGCCTTGGTTAAGGATACTGATTTATCCGTTGTTCGTAGCATTATGGAGATTAACTACTTCGCTGTGGTTGAACTTACTAAATTAGTCTTACCTGATATGGTGAAAGCAGGTGAAGGTCAATTTATAGCCATGAGTAGCTTAGTAGGGAAATTCGGTTCTCCATTAAGAAGTACTTATGCTGCGTCTAAACATGCCTTACATGGCTTTTATGATTCTTTAAGAGCAGAACATCACAAGGATAATATTCAGGTACTATTAGTGTGCCCAGGATTCATCAAAACCGATATCTCCATCAATGCAGTTACGGGCGCCGGTGCCAAGCAAAACAAGATGGATGATAAACAGGCGCAGGGTATGTCGCCAGATGCACTAGCACAACAAGTACTTCGGGCAGTTCGACAGCATAAAGAAGAGGTGGTGATTGGTGGAACAGAACGATTTGGAGTTTTAGTCAAACGCTTATTTCCAAGGATATTTTCTAGAATCATTAGAAATACAAAAGTAACCTAATAAAAAAAGGAGGCAAATAGCCTCCTTTTTTTATCCCTCTGGTGTTTCTAGCAGATTTTGCATCACTTCATCCAATTGCTCGGATGCTATTCGCTTAAGCAATATCTCTTTCTTTTCATCTAAAATGAAAATCTGAGGTGTACTGTTGATGTTGTATAGAATCTTGTATCTAGATCTATGATACGGATCCATGGTATTCTCCCAGATATTGATTCCTTTTTCCTCTACAAAGTCCCAACACTTCTCTGCATCATTATGGAATTTGGTGCATATCCCTAAAATCTCTACTCCTTGATCTTTGTATTTATTATAAAACTCAATGATATCAGGCATAGACTTTTTACAATGGCCACAATCAGGTGCCCAGAATAATAGCACGGTATACTTGGATTCAAATTCATGCAATCGGATTTGTTCACCAGCTTTATTCTGCAAGGTGATATCTGGCGCTATTTTACCAATCAAAGTGGGCTTAATCTTATTGGCCTCATCAACGATTTTGGCCTTCTTTTCTTCATCTATCCAGTACGCAAAATCTTTGGCGTAATATTCATCCGCCAAGAAAACATAAATTTCGTCGTACCCAATAATCTTTGAGGTTGCGTATTTGGTTAGGAAATTTGATAAATATGCTCTAAACAAATCAGATTTTGGATCCATCTGATCCAATACAACCTTTAGGGATTTATTGATAGAATCAGGTGCTGGTGAAGTCAGTTTATCAAAATACTCATTGATTTTATTAAACAAGAACGGTGTATATAACAAGCGATCATCTTGTAAATCTACATAGTCAAAAAAGTGTTCTTTGCTATACCACCATCTAGCAATATTCCGCTCATTTTGATCTTCAATTTCTGAGAATTCTGGAATATCAATAGGCATAGATGCACCAACAAAAGCAGCAGGAAGGGTACCTTTATGCTGTTCCACGAATTCCTTTTGATAAGCATTTACCCGTTCTGTAAGGGCTGCTAATTTCTCGGCTTTTTTCTCGTCTTCGGGAAAAGTAGAGGCTTCTGTAGATCGTTCTTTCAGATAAAGCATGTAATCATTTAATGCACTGGCTGCTGGAGAGCCTTTTACTATTAAATTGCCCTGCGGATCTTTAATATCTTTTATCTCAAAAGCGTAATTTGATACAGAGTTATCTAAACAAAATTGAAGGATAGAGTTACCACCATCTACGTTAAATGCCAATGCGTAAATACCTTCAGGTAGGGTATCTTTTTGTTCAATTAGAAATTCACCCGTTCCAGTTTTGGTTAAGGTGTCTACTACATACAGTTTATCTAATAAGTATCTGGCAAAAAGAACCTCTTTAAGGGTATCTGTATTTAACTTAATCTGTATGCTATTTTCTTGAGCCTTGGCTTGTGCAATAACTGAAATAAATAACAAACCGAAAAGTAAATTCTTGAACATATGTTAACCAGCTTTAGTGGAATATAAATCAAAATAAATCAAAGCCAGGAATTATTGTCCCTGGCTTTGAATTAAACGCATAATAAGTAAAAAATTGTTCAATAGAAATTAATTCTTTTCCTCTTGACCTTCTTTTAACTTTTCTAATTCTTCTGCTTTCTTTTTGAGTTCAGCCTCTAGCTGTTCTAGCTCCTTGAGCTTAGCGTCTAATTTAGCTTGAGTAGACTCCACTTCCTTTTGAGCATCCGCTTGTTCTTGTTTTAGTGCAGCAATTTCTTTTTGGGTTGCTGTTTTGATGGTAGTGATTTGCTCTGTTGCATTTTTACGCGTGGTAAAAATATTATCTGCGGCTTGTTGTTGTACCAGTTGAATCTCTTGGTTGGTCTTTGTTCTTACTTCGTCTAATTCGGCATTCAAAGCCCTCAACTGTTCATCATACTTAGCCTTTTCTTCTTTTAAAGCCGCTTGATTTTCAGATTGGATTGCAGTAATATTTTTCTGAGCCTCTTGTCGAGCAATCGCTATTTCATCCAAAATACCTTGTTCCTCCTCCTTTTTTTGATCCTGGAGTGCCTTAATTTCTTTTTCGGTAGATGTTCTAGTTTCAGCCTCTTGTTCTTGATAAGCCTGAATTTGCGCCTCTGTTTTCGCACGAATTGATGCAACAGCCTCAGCAGATTGGGCTTTGAGTGCTGCAATCTCCTCACTAGAATCCTCTTGGGTCTGAACAACTATTTGTGCCGCTTCTTCCTGAGCACTTAATATTTCAAGTTGTGCTTGCTCTTTCTTTTGAGCTAAATTTTCTTTTATGGCTTGTAATTCTTTGGCCTCTTTTTCTTTTTCTAGACGAATAGAAATAGCAACCTCCTCTCTCATTTGCCCAACAGAGGCAAGTAATTCCTGTTTTTCGGCTGCAAATTGTTCTCTATCCTTGGCTAACAACTCAGCTTGTTCACTTTTTGCTAAGGCTTGAGCTTCGGCTTGTTCTTTTTTAAGCTGTGCCAACCGTTCAGCCGATTTCTGCTCTTCCATAGCCACTTGACGTTTTAAGCTGGCAATTTGATTTACAGATTCTTCTTGAGTCTTTTTCAATTGAACTTTGGCCTCATCCATAGCTTCTGCAACTTCTTCAGCATTCATTGCTTCTAATGCAGATTGCTCTTCCTCTAACTTTTTTGTTGATGCTTCTAATTCTTCTTGAATCGTTTTCATTCTAGCTTCAGCCACTTTTTTCGCAGCCTCAATTTCTGAGGCATATTCTGTTCTAGCTTTATCTGCAGCTTGGTTAGCTGCTTTTACTTTAGTATTAGCCTCTTGTTGTGCTGCAGCAATTTCCTCATCGGCCTTTGCTTTTGCTTTTGCGATTTCCTGTGCTGCTTCTTGCCTAACTTTTTCTTCTTCAGATCGAATTGCAGCAAGATTTTCTTCAACTTCTTTTCCAGCCAATTCAATTTCTTGAGCTGCTTTATCTTTTGCACTTTTAACTTCTTGTGCTATAAGCTCCTGTTCTTGCGCGGCTTTTTCCTTGGCTTGTTTGACCAATTCCGCTTGTTCTAAACTTATTTTTTCTATTGCAGCATCTGCTTTTTCTCGAGCTGCAACTACTGAATTAGTAATAGCATCTTTCTCCTTTTGTGACTGAGTCCGATAGAACTCCAACTCTTTGTCAATTTGAGCTCTTTTGGACGCCAATTCACCATCCATTCGTTCTTGTTCCTGAATCAAATTAGACTTTGAAGCAGCAAGTTCGAGAGTGAATTTTTCTCTTTGAATAGAAAGATTCTCGTTCATTTGCTGTTTTTCTCTTGCAAATGCTTCCTCCATATCCGCTAATTCAGTCGTTTGAGTTTCTTTCAAATTAACCTGCTCCTCTTTAATCTTACGTTTGTATTCTGCGAGATCAAAGGCTAGTTTTTCTTTTTCTAAAATGCCTTTTTCCTTAATGGTAGCAATTTCATTGGCCGTTTCTTCATTTATTTTCAAAATCTGTTCACTAGAACTTAAACTAACCTGCTCTACTTCACTTTGCGTTTTGTCTTTTTCTTGCTCTGCTTTTTTACGAGCATCTTCTATAGCCTTATTGGCTTCTTGACGAACTAGCTGAATCTCACTTGCAGAGTTCTCAATAGCCGAATTCAATTCATCTTCATATTCAATCTTTAACAACTCTAACTTTTTATTTTCTTCCTCTATTGCTTCCTGTGCCTTCTTACGCGCTGCCAAAATCTGTTCAGAAGTTTCCAGTTTCACTTTTTGGATTTCTTCCATACTATTTTGCCTAGCCTCGAGAATGGTAATGTTTATAGAGTCTATTTCTCCTAGCGCATTGCGCTTTGCTTCCTGTATCATTGCATTAGCCTCTTCATTCGCGGTTTTAATTTCTACATCAATTTTTTTGCGCGCTTCATTTAGCTCATTCGCGAACTCAGTCTTTTTACTATTTGAGGTTTCTCGAGCTTTAAGAATTTCATCATTAATTTCTTTTCTTGCTACCTCCAGTTTTCGCTGCTCTGCTTTTATTTCATTACGGATTCTTTCTTTCTCTCTGGCTAATTCATCCTTTAGGGCAATTAACTCTGGATCGGAAGAATTGACGGGCGTGGATTTAGTTGATGATATACTTTCACCTGAAGCTGTTTCCTCAGTTGTTTTGTCTACAGATGCATAGCTTGCAGGATTAATGGTAGTCTTGAAACATGTAGCAAGTTCTCGAATATTGTTTTGTCTCTCAGTGTCTAGCGTATATCTCTTAGCTTGACTAGTAGTCGTATTGAAGATATACATGATCTTAATATTATTCTTGGTTAGCCATCGTACATCATCAGGTGTTAATACAATAGTGTTTTTTATAACTGCCTTTCCTTCATTTTTACGCTCAAACTCACCTTCAAAAATGAAGGGGAAATTTTCTCGATTACCAATTTGATCAACCAAAATTAGCTCATCTCCCATTTTTAGATTTTCGCCCGATATGGATTGAACTTCAAGGAAAAGGCCATCCGAATTTGAGTAAAAGCAAAATTTATAACTAAAATCTCCTCGAATTAGAACAGTTTCTGGACTAGTTTTAATAAAGGATGTGCCGTTAACATTATAATTCTCATCAATCTTACTTGCACAATCTTGGCTGTACAATGAACATTGAATGAGGAAGAGGATGAAAAGGAAAATGGCTCTCATAATGATAGATTTCTTCTAGCACAACTGCACTTGTGCACAAATTTGAATTAGCTGCATTGTAAGATTAACAAACAATATCTAAATAAAATTATCTTATACTAATTTATTTTAATATAAGATCTAAGACTAGGTCTACTTAAAATAGTTTATTTAAGCGAGAATTGTTTGGTAGAAGATAGATTTATTTTGAACTAGCCAAAAGATAAAGAACAGCCATCCGGATTGCGACACCATTTTCAACCTGATCAAGGATAATAGATTGATTTGAATCAGCCACATTTGTAGTAATCTCTACACCTCTGTTAATAGGTCCAGGGTGCATAATTAAGGTATCCGAACTAGCAGCGGCCAGTAATTCGTCATTTATACCAAAGAAGTTGGAATATTCTCTTAAAGAAGGGAAGTATTTTAGATCTTGTCTTTCGAGTTGAATACGCAGAATATTTGCTGCATCACACCAGAGCAAACTATCCTTAACATCATACGAAACCTCTACGCCCAATTCGTGTATATGTTTTGGAATCAATGTCGGTGGACCACAGACTCTAACCTTTGCGCCTAATTTGGTCAGGCAAAAAATGTTACTTAGAGCCACTCTGGAATGTAGTATATCTCCAAAAATGCAAATCTTTTTATTAGCAAGGTCTCCAAGTTGTTCTCTGATTGAAAAAGCATCCAGAAGCGCTTGTGTAGGATGCTCATGAGTCCCATCTCCTGCATTAATAATATTGGCATCTATCTTATTCGCTAGAAATTGTGGTGCTCCGGGAGCAGGATGACGCATGACCACCATATCCACTTTCATTGATAGAATATTATTAACGGTATCTAGTAGAGTCTCCCCTTTTTTTACAGAAGAACCTGAAGCTGAAAAGTTTACTACATCAGCTGACAGTCTTTTTTCAGCCAATTCAAAGGAAATCTTAGTTCTAGTACTATTCTCAAAAAACAAATTGGCTACAGTAACATCTCTTAAGGAAGGAACCTTTTTAATCGGTCTATTAATCACCTCCTTAAATTCGTCTGCAGTTTCAAAAATCAAATTAATATCAGCTTCAGTGATATACTTGATTCCCAACAAATGTCTAGAGCTTAGTAAACTTCCCATAGCAATGATCAATCAGGTTTTGTTGGATAAATAAAAACACCATCCTCTTCTCCATGCTCATCCCATAACACTTTAACATAGGCTTCGTCTAAGGCATCTACCTTAAGTCCTTTGTAATCGGATTTTATAGGTAAGTGCCTATTAAATCTTCGGTCAACCATAGCCATTAATGCTATACGCTTGGGTCTACCATAGTGCTGTAAGGCTGTAAGTGCTGCTTGAACCGTCCTTCCGGTATACAAGACATCATCCACTAAGACTACATTTTTATCTTCTATGATAGGATATTAAAAGAACAAGGACAAAAACACCGGCTATGTAAGTTCCCAATTTGCAGATGATACGACGTT
>CAJXMP010000049.1 GCA_913056515.1 uncultured Lewinella sp. | reverse complement strand
TCTGATTATAGTAAGGTGGTTGGATATGGGGTTAATGAGCAAATATTAGACGATTTTTATTTCTCGCAGTTAAATGCTTTAGATCCATTTATACGGATGGAATTTAGAGATGAAAATCTTCAGAAATTCGATTTGGTCACTCAAATTGAAGGAAGATATAATGCGTATAATATTGCAGCAGCAGTAGCAATAGGGAACTACTTTAAGGTTGATCCAAGTGATATCAAATCCGGTATTGAGTCCTACATACCTGCAAATAATAGATCTCAGTTGATTCAATTTAATGGGGCAGAACTTATGCTCGATGCGTATAATGCCAACCCGGATAGTATGAGAGCTTCTATACAATCTTTTTTAGAACGTAATGACGAGACCAAACTACTTATCCTTGGAGATATGAAAGAATTGGGCGAGTACTCCTTGGAGGCACATCAGCATTTAGTAGATTGGTTAGCTGCTTTAAAGGTAGAGGTGGTATTGGTCGGAAATCAATTTGGTCTTGTTAAAAGACCAGATCAGTTCCAATATTTTGAATCTAATGTGGAGGCCAAGGATTGGTTCTTAAGACAAGAGCTCGCTGGAAAATCCATCCTACTTAAGGGATCAAGATCTATTGGTCTAGAGCAACTCGTTCAGTAAATTAAAAAAGGTCTAAAAGGCTGTCTGATATTTCTCCACTTGCGCAAGCGTCAAAATCATCTTTTGTACAGGGAATTAACGGCTGATTAGAGGTGTTCCCAGGGAATTCTACCCACCATCTACCAGATTTTTTGGACTTCCAGAATGTAAGGTGATCCTTAGTATGTTTGATATCAACTACATAAGAGATTAAATCTGACTTTTTTAGTGGATAATCAGATTTTGAATTCACGAAGCCTTCTAAAAAATACCAAATCATCTGTGCTAAACTATGCGCTGCAGTCTGGTTAGGAGCAAAATCATCTGATAAGCCAAAAATATGAATGAATTGACTATGCTCATTCATGCCTACATATCTGATTTGCTGACAGGCTTGACTCAAATCTAATCCAGAAGGATTAGGGTTAGCATGGTCTAGACATATACTTTGCTTGAGCGCGGAGGTATTAAAGCTAAATACATTGGTTTCTCTTAAGATCGGTTCTGATAGCTGAATATTGCTATTCAATTCACCTAGGCTGATTAATTTTCTAGACAGTTGTTTAGATTGAGCTAGTGCATCATTATAAACTAGATGCCTTTGATAAGCCATCAAATCCAAGGTATGGATGGGATTATTTTGTACTTGCTTGGTCCAAGGAATTGAAGTACTTGCTTCCTCAGAGGTGACCCTAGGAAGCTGTTCATCAAAATAGGTTATTTGTACAGCTGATTTGGTGGAGTTGAATTGATTTAACCAGCATTCTAATGGTTTTACATCCGAATTGATGATTAAAGGAATAAATTGATGTTCTAAAGCTAGGCTATATAGTGCCTGAAAACTGGATTCGTTTAATTCTTTAATGTTACCTCCATCTACCAATAAGTCTTGCGGGATATGACCTGCATATTGGTATAATATTGGACGTACAGTATCCATAATGCCATCAGCTGCACCCAGTAGCAAAATTTTGCGCTTAGTGGATGTCTCACTAAAGTCTTCAAGGAAAGAAATCTGATTAAATAGAGCGTCTTTGTTGAAGTCTTTCTTCAGCAGTTGCTTTTTAGTAGATCTGGTCCAGTGATGTAGCATATGTTATTATTTTCTCCCAAAATCAGCAGGAATTTCTCCCCATGATTTAGTTTCCCATTTTAGTATTTCCGTAGTGTAAGTATTGTTTTTTAACCATTGTTCTGCTCGGTCAATCAGCTGAAATAGGGGTTCAGTTTCTGGGTTTCGATCAAGGGTAGTTTTACATTTTTTCTTTTTAACCCAAACCATCGCGTTTTTGGAGTCTGTATAGATAGCACGATTCGATTTCCGATGTTTTAAGAAGCCCAGGCCATGAACTAATGCTAGGAATTCTCCAATATTGTTGGTTCCTAAAGGACTTGCATAATGGAAATATTGTTGGCCAGTTTTAGTATCCACTCCTTGGTATTCCATTTTACCTGGATTGCCGCTACAAGCAGCATCAACAGCGATGCTATTATAGTTTATCAAACTGTTGGAAATTCTTGATGTTGCTTTTTTGGTTTTGTTCTGGTAGGCGGAAGGGCCTTTTTTAAGGGCCTGTTGGGCCTCAGCTAAGGTGGAAAAAGACTTGTATTTAGCTTTAGGAAAGCCCGCAACTTGTCTTTGACATTCCGGCCAAGTTTTATAGATTCCAGGTTTGGCACCCACCCAGACTACATAGAATTTTTGCTTTCCTGCCATGAATTATTTAGCTGATTTTTGATAGTAGATTGAATTATGAACAAAATTGTGAATATTTTTGTGCCTTCAAAGGAAAGTTAAATTTTTTTAAATGTTTATTGATACACATACCCATTTGTATGCTGCTTCATTTGATGAAGATCGAAGCGAGATGATAGAACGAGCGATAGAATCAGGCGTGGAGCAATTCTACTTACCGAATATTGATTTGGAATCTATACCAGGTATGTATGCATTAGAAAAAATGTACCCTAATAGAATGTTTCCTTTGATGGGCTTGCATCCTTGCTCTGTTGGAGCGGATTATAAGGAGGTACTGTCAGAAATTAAAAATCAGTTGGATCAACGGTCTTTTGTTGGCGTTGGAGAGATCGGTATGGATTTATATTGGGATAAAACGTACAAAAAAGAACAAGAAGAAGCATTTTTGATGCAAGTTGAATGGGCAGAAGAACTCAATCTTCCAATTATTATTCATTCTAGAGAAACAACTCAACTCTTGATTGACATACTAAGAAATTATGGTATTGGTCGATCTAGAGGAATTTTTCATTGTTTTGGTGGGACGGATACAGAAGCCAATCAAATCATCGAATTAGGTTTCCATTTGGGTATTGGAGGGGTATTAACCTTTAAGAAAAGCACATTACCTACTGTAATCAAAGAAATAGATTTAGCACATCTAGTTTTGGAAACGGATTCACCTTATTTAGCTCCAAGTCCCAAAAGAGGAAAGCGCAACGAGTCTTCTTTTTTAATCCATGTAGCTCAGAAATTAGCTGATATCAAAGAGTTACCTCTTGAAATCATTGCCAAACAAACAACGAATAACGCTAGACAAATTTTTGGTTCTTCCACACAACTAAATAATTAAAATTCGCATCTAATATTTGCGTACAGATTAAAAGAGGTGTTCCTCACTATATTTAGTTAATTATTTCTTTGAAAATTCAGTTCTTTTTTCAATTTTTACGCTATTGTTCGATGCAAGCACGATTGCGTCACGATTAATATATTCCTGTTAGGATGATTGAAAAGTTGGAGAGGTGGCCGAGTGGTCGAAGGCGCACGCCTGGAAAGTGTGTATACCCCAAAAGGGTATCGTGGGTTCGAATCCCATCCTCTCCGCATCCAAGATTTCTTACGGGTTATATCATTCATTAAATTATAACCACTAATTGTAAAAACAATTCGTTAAACTATCTAGCTATGCGAAAGTTATTTGCGTTACTTTTTGTATTAGGGCTTGTGACCATGACTGCTCAAGCGTCTTTTGCTCAAACAGAAGAGGCCAATCAAGAAATGACAGAAGAAGTTGCAACTTCAGAAGAAGGTGCCACAGAAACAGATTCAACAGCTGCTGAAGCTGAAATGGATTCTACTGCTGCAGTAGAAAATGCTCCTGTAGAGGAGATGGAAATGGATGCTACTGAAGAAGAAGTAGTTGAAGAAGAACAAGGAGGATTCCAAGTTCTTAAAGAAAAATTCATCGAAGGTGGATACGAGTTCATGTCTTTGGTATTGATTGCATTGATCCTTGGACTTGCTTTCTGTATCGAGCGTATTATCACATTAAACATTGCTTCAGTAAACACTGACAAACTTTTAGGTAAGATCGATGATCGCCTTAAAGCTGATGACCTAGAAGGTGCAATGGAGGTATGTAAGTCTACTCAAGGACCTACCGCTTCTATCCTTTATGAAGGTCTTAAGAATGCTGGAAATGGACCAGAAGCAGTGGAGAAAGCTATCGTTGCTTACGGTGGTGTACAAATGGGTCTTTTAGAAAAAGGATTGATTTGGATTTCACTATTTATTGCTGTAGCTCCGATGCTTGGTTTCATGGGAACAGTAATCGGTATGATTGGTGCCTTTGATGATATCGAGGCAGCTGGTGATATTTCTCCTACCGTAGTAGCAGGGGGTATTAAAGTAGCCCTATTGACTACAGTATTCGGTCTTATCGTAGCAATTATCCTTCAAATCTTTTATAACTACATCGTTTCAAAAGTGGATGGTATCGTAAACAAGATGGAAGATGCTTCTATCACACTTGTTGATATCATGGTTGAGAATGGTGTATTCAAGAAATAAGGAATTGTTTCTAATTTAAAAGATCGAAGATTATGTATAACTTTTTATCAAAAAACGGACAGGTACTAGCCCTTATAGGTGGTGGTTTAATCGCTGTTATTGCTGCGATTACGCTATACTCTACAGAAGGTGCTAATGGCTTCGGTATTGCAGCGGCTATTTTCTTAGCTATTGTTGCAGGAGCTGCCTGGTTGATCCTTGGTGCGTTGAACGCTGCTAAGAATCCTGCTGCAGCAAAAAGAGGACTGATTATGTTCGGTGTTCTTGCTGTATTTATGTTGATCTTCTATGTTACATCAAATGGTGTAGAAACAGGATCACTTGCAGAGACTATGACTGAGTTCGAAGTTGGTGAATCAGAGAGTAAAATGATCAGTGGATTTGTTAAATCTGCTATCTTCTTATCTGTAGGAGCTTTCGTCTCTTTCATTGTAATGGAAATTATTAACGTCTTTAAATAAAACTGTCAATCATGGCTAGAGTAAGAGCTAAAGATAGGATGAAAAATGAGGTGAATGCCGGTTCAATGGCCGATATTGCATTCCTCTTATTGATCTTCTTTCTTGTTACGACGACTATCCTTGAGGACAGTGGTATCCTGGTAAAATTACCAGAATGGTCTGATGAGCCACCAGAAGATATTCAGTTGAATAGCCGTAATATCTACTCGGTATTGGTGAATACTAATAATGACTTGTTGGTGCGCAAGCAACCTATGTCATTAAAAGACCTTAGAGATGATACCAAATTATTCATCACTAACCCGAAGAAGGACCCGACTTTGTCGGATTCTCCAAAGCAGGCGATTGTATCATTGAAAAATGACCGTGGAACGAGCTATAAGGCTTATCTAGAGGTTTACAATGAATTGCGAGCAGCTTATAATGAAATTTGGGACGAACAGGCTCAAATTCGTTATGGGAAGAACTATGATGATTGTACCAAAGCAGAACAAGAAGGAATCAGAAGTGATTTTCCTTTAGTAATCTCTGAGGCGGAATCTACTAGTTTCGGTGACGAAGGATAGTATTAAAAAATATACAAGTCAAGATGTGCTAGCCACAGATTGACTTGTATGCATTAAAGAATAAAGTTATGTCAAAGTTTAACAAGGGAAAACAAAAGGAAGATCCGGAAGTATCAACGGCGTCCCTTCCCGACATTATCTTCATGCTTCTATTCTTCTTTATGGTAGTAACTGTAATGAGGGAATCAGAGTTGAAGATAAAAGTGACAACTCCTCAGGCAACTGAGTTGACTAAACTTCAGGAGAAATCATTGGTTAACTATATCCATATTGGTCGTCCAACTAAGAACTACCAAGCTAAATTTGGTACTAGTCCAAAGATTCAACTAGGAGATAAGATTTCTGATATTGAAGAAATTCCATTATTCCTGGAGAATCATAAAGCTAGTGTTCCAGAGAAGCTACAATTCAAAATCACTACTTCTTTAAAAGTAGATTCAGATGTAACTATGGGTATCGTTACAGATGTGAAAGAAAAACTTAGGAAATCAGGGCAGTTAAAAGTAAACTACTCTGCTAAGAAAAGAACTGGAGATTTATAAAAAAAAGTCCCGATTAATATCGGGACTTTTTTTTTATCTCAAACGATCCATCGATTTGACAATTTTAATGTCATTCTGGATGAATCTAATGGACAAAATAATTAATACCACACTTAGGATATTAATTATGGCTGCTGGGATAGCTAGACTAACGCCAGTCCAAGTGCCCACTGAAAGATATATACCCGCTGGAAGTCCTATAGCGAACAATATTAAAGCAACTTGTGCGAGCTTCACTTGTGTATGGCGGTTTTTGTACATAAAGGTTACTGCTACTGTAAAGATTAGTGCCACTAAGTAAATAATCAGTCCAGGAGTTCCTTCTCCTAAAGTGTATGCACTATCGGCAAAAATTCCTTCAGTTGTAGGTTCAGCTGTACTTGCTATGGCTACTCTAAATAATGAAATAGGAAGTAGTGCTGCTAACCAAAGAAGAACCGTTTGCTTAGTTTGAATCATAAATTATTAATTTTATTTTCGGCATAAAGTTAAAAAATCAAACAATTTTATCCCCTTTTATATCTTTAAAGCGTTGATATAATTATTCAAATATTCCTTATGCGCCATTGGCAATACATCACTTGGTTTGTTTTATTGATCTGGACAAACAATCTTTTGGGGCAAGAACCTTACAAAAGTACGAATGGGATAATCGTGATGGATTATTCTAACGAAGGTGTTTTGGAGGAAAAAGGAGATTCTACTTTTCGATACTTGTTTGGTGATGTAGAGATTAGACAGGATAGTGTTTTTATGTATGCTGATACAGCCTTAGTACTTAATGATACTATGCTATTTGCTAATGGCAATATTTTGATTCAACAAGGTGATTCCTTAAGTATACTATCGGAGCGATTGACTTATAATGCCAATCAAAGAAATGCTTTGTTAGATGAAGATGTTGTCCTGATCAGTTCAGAACAAAGAATGTATACACCAAATTTGTTCTATGATTTAAACTCTAGGATTGCACGTTTTGATCAAGGGGCATTATTGACGAATGATACTACACAGTTAACTTCTAAGTCTGGATATTTTGATACTGCTTTAAGTCAAGCCCTATTTAGAGATAGCGTGCGAGTTGTTGGCGATTCTTTTAATCTTCAGGCGGATTCTATTTTATATTTCATTGAACTCAAACGGGTTGAATTTTTATCTCCAACACTCATTACGCATGAGGCTAATAAATTGTACTGTGAGGAAGGGTTTTATTTGGTTGATGAAGGGAAAGCTGAATTAACCAAAAAACCTCAATATGTGGGTAAAGATCTATCTGCTGAAGCCTTATTGATTAAATATGACGAAAGGCAAGGTCTAGTCCAACTAATAGATGAAGCAAGACTTAAAGATTCCCTTAGTTTGATGCAAGCTGCAGAAATTAGATACTTTGAGCAAGAGGAAAAGCTCATGCTGATTGAAGGGGTGAAGTATCAGAAGGAAGAAGTAGTTGTAACTGGGGATACCGCGTTTTATTATAGAACATTGGATGCTTATGACTTATATGGTCATGCTATGCTGACGGATAAGAGTTTTGTAGTGGAAGCTGATGACCAAATATTTTATGATGATAGTCTAGGTACGGGATATGCTAAAGGTCATGTGATTCTCTCGGATACCACGAATCAAACCAGTTTATTCTGCGATTCTACCTTAATTCGCTCCTCCGGAGATTCCTTTAGTTGCTTAGGCGGTTCATTTGGTCGGCCTTTTGCCTTAATTGAAGGGGAGGAGGGAGACAGCTTGTTCATTGTGGCAGATACGTTCTTATTGAATACTATTAAAGATACCATTCAAACGGATTCAGTCATCAGTAGAACACTTGATGCCTTCCAGGATGTCCGTGTATTTGGGGATCAAATTCAAGCTATTTGTGATTCTCTAAGTTATTTGGACTTAGATTCACTTATGTATTTTTATGGGGATCCATTTGCTTGGTCTGATTCATCTCAATTTACAGCGGATACGATGTTTGCTCAACTCGCTAATGAATCTATTGAAAAGATACACCTCAATAAAAATGCATTGGTTATTAATTCCCCGGATTTACTGTTTTTTAATCAATTGAAGGGACGCCAAATGGATGTGTATTTTAGAGGAGACTCTTTAGATCATTTAATGGTGAATGGCAATGTGGAGAGTATTTATTTTGTGCAAGATGAGGCATCGGCATACGTGGGAATGAATAAGATTTTAAGTGCACAGATGAAAATGTACTTTGCGGAAAATTCGGTGAAAAAACTGACTTTCTACCAAAAACCAGATGGAACAACGACTCCAATGGCCATGGTTGGCAGAGATCCAGAAAAATTATCAGGCTTTAATTGGGATTTGACCTTTAGACCGAATACATTCTTGGATTTATTTGCTCCAGAGAAAAAAAGAAGACAAGAAGTGGTGGAGCCTAGTGAAGAAGCGCCACCTGTTTATGAAGAAAGGCCAGATTCCAGCAACGCTGGTGATGAATCAGATACAGAAAATAAGCATAATGATTAAGCAGTGTAATTGGATTCCATTTCAAAAGAGCTTACTTGTAGCAGCCCTATGGATTGGGTTTTCGTTTGTATACGCCAATCCTAGTCAGGCTGATCTAGATGCATTTCAATCCTATATCGAAAATGAAGAATGGACGAAAGCCATACCGTTGGGCGAGGACATGCTGGAGGATATTTCAGACGAAGCCCTATTAATAAACTTGGGTGTAGCCTATTATCGAACTAATGACCTCGGTCGTGCTAGGTGGTGCTTTGAGCGAGTATTGTTTTATAACCCAAATTGTACGGTTTGTATCAATAATATCCATTTAATACGTACGGAGATTTTAGAAATAGAAGAGGAACCCTTTTTACTCGATGTGTTCAAGCGAAATGTATACTTTTCCTTGCCTGGGACTGTATGGGCTATTCTAGCTATCCTTTTAAGTATACTGGGGATATTTATGTATAGAAACAGATTAAAGTGGTTTGGTGGAAAGCAGTGGCCATTAATATTGAATTATAGTGTATTGCTTGTACTTACTTTAATTGTAATTGGTCGAAACACCTATGTCCAGAGTAGCGATAAAGTTATTGTATTAGAATCGGGTCAGATGCTTCGAGAGAGTCCCGAAGGTAGAGCAGGTATTGTACAGACCGTAAAACCAGGGAATTTATTGATTTTAAAAGATGATATGGAGGGTTGGGGAAAAGTGGAGATGACGAATGGAACCGAGGGATGGATTGAATTGGATTATGTTCGTAACATACTGGAATAAAAAAAGCTGCTTTAATATTAAAGCAGCTTTTTTTGTTTATTTATCCTTGCAAAATTAAGCAGGGATAATGCTTATGAATGTACGGTTAAGTCTACCTTTTCTGTAAGAAACTGTTCCGTCCACTTTTGCGTGGATTGAAAAGTCTTTAGCAAGGTATACATTTTCACCAGCATGATATCTTGTACCTCTTTGGCGTACGATGATGTTACCCGCTTTAGCAGCTTGTCCACCATATAATTTTACACCAAGTCTTTTACTGTTACTATCACGACCATTATCCGTACTACCAACACCTTTCTTGTGAGCCATTTGGATAAAATTTTAAATATTTGATAGAATTAATTTCAATTATGCGATCTTATCGATCTTGATCTGCGTCAAAGCTTGACGGTGACCATTTTTTACTTTGTAACCTTTACGGCGCTTCTTTTTGAATACAATCACCTTTTTTCCTTTTAGGTGATTAAGAACAGTAGCAGTTACGTTTGTTTTCAAAACCGGCGTGCCCACCTTAGTCTTACCGTCGTTGTCAACAAGTAAAACCTCTTCGAAAGTAACACTGTCACCTTCTTTGGCTTCTAACCGGTGGACGAAGATCTCCTGACCCTCCTCGACTTTGAATTGTTTACCGGCTATGTTTACGATTGCGAACATTGATAAATAATTTTGTTATTAAATCGACTGCAAAAATAGGTAGAATAATTTAGAAAATAAAGGCTTACTTGAACTTTTTTGCCAAGTAATCTTCTAGTCTGAACTCGTATTTCAAGATTTCTCCTTCCCGCTTGATTTTTAAGCGTATTTTTTTTCCATTTCTTTTTCGAAAATTATGATGGATATCATTTAAAGAGAATAGACTTTTGTTTATTCCTTTCAGGGAAACTATTTCATCTCCCTTTTGCAATCCTATACGTTCAGCGGGGCTATTGGGGATGATTTGTTGGATGGTGAATTTATTTAAGTTCTTACCTGATGCGATTAGAATAATGCCAGATTTATCCCGTTTGATTTCTTTGCCATAATGCTTGTTCTTCTTTAAATAGACATCTCCTTTTCCATAATCTAAAATACACAGATACTGCATTAGGATTGGATTGCCAATTATGCCGTTTCTAAGTTGAATGATGGAATCAGAAACGGGTAGCACTTGATACTGTACCGGGATATTGAAATTCTTGGCAGCAACTAAATCTAAGGTGCTTGCTAGGCCCAGAAATCCTTTGATGTCTCCACCTAAGCCCTTGGATACCGTGGTTGGAATTAAGTTATCTGGTATATTATTGGAGGTGCTATCTACATGGTAGACTAAGGCCTGGTTAGATCCAGAGTCTAGTAAGAAATTCTCTGTTCTACTTTGATTATTTTCTTTGATGTTTAGACTTGGGAAGAATCGACCTTTTACATACTCACAAGGAATAGGAGTGTATTGTCTTAAAATGCGTTTTTCAGGAAGTTTTTTCTTGAAGGTTATGGTTTGTTCAACTGGATTGATCATGATAATAAATCTTCGTAATAGATCGGCCCCAATAATACCATGGGTTTCAACACCTATTTCAGCTGATTTGTCAAAAAAATCATTCAGTAACAAAAGCATAGGGAAGGACTCGAATTGTAGATTACCAATGTCTAAAGTGACGAAGGGTAAAATTTGGGCAGGTAATTTGAAGCTTCGATCTGCGCCATATACTTCAACCAAACGACCTCTTGGTATTTTTAATTCATCGACTAATTCGGTATCTGTTATAATACTGGTTTCTGATCCGGTATCAAATATTAGTTTTATGGATTTACTTTGATTGATTTTGGCATTGAGTATGATGAAGCCATTGACATATGAATATGGAATTTTGATAGCATTTTCGCTAGTAAAAGGCATGATAAAGGGGTTGCCTTTGTCAATCTCAGGTTTAGTAATCTCGAATTGTGCAGAGATTGAGGAGCAGAAAAATAAAATGTTTAAGAGGAGGGCGTATTTTAACATAGGCAGATCATTAAATCTAGTATTTATATTGGCCTGAAATTATTCTAATAATAAATGAGTTTATAGGGTGTAATTTATGTTAACCTTAGTATGATAAAGAAACATATTTAGTTATTTTGGAATTAAAGACAAAAAATAGAAGCATAGGATGCTGAAAACACTAAAAATAAAGAACTATGCCTTAATCAAAAAGGTTGAGTTAGATTTCTCTAAGCAAATGACAGTAATTACTGGAGAAACTGGGGCTGGGAAATCTATCATGCTTGGTGCACTGAGTTTAGTCATGGGTAAAAGGGCAGATTTAAACAGTCTTCATGATAAAGAGAAAAAATGCATTGTTGAGGCTGAATTTAAGCTAAAGGATACCCGTCTAAAACCTTTTTTTGATGAGTACGACTTAGATTTTGAGCAGCACACCGTTATTCGACGTGAATTATTGCCCTCCGGAAAAAGTAGGGCCTTTGTCAATGACACCCCAGTTAATTTAAAGATACTAGCCCAATTAGCTGGGTTTCTAATCGATTTGCATCAGCAATTTGATACACTGGATATTCATCAAGTCGATTTTCACATTCAAGTTATTGACGCGCTAGCGGATAACGGTAAGTTAATGGAGCAATATCAAGCTACCTATCAAACCTACATTCAACTGCAACGGACCAAGCAAGCTTTGATCCAAGAACAAGAAACTTCCCTGAAGGAAAAAGATTTCATAAGCTTTCAGTTGAATGAATTATTGAACGCTGAAGTAATTGAAGGAGAGCAAGAGGAGTTGGAGCAAGAATTAAAGCTTTTGGAGCATGCTGGAACAATTAAACAAACATTAGGAGGTTTGTACAACGAGATATCAGAAGGAGAGCACGCTTTATTGGGCCAAATGGATACTATCCGCTCAAGGTTCCAGCAGGTAGAGTCCTTAACGAACGATCTTCAAAAATTAGGGGAACGAATAGATAGCGTATATTTTGAAATGCAAGAGATAGGTAGTGAGCTAGAACAAATGGCTGAACGTACAGATATTGATGGACATAGAATGCAGGAAGTTCAAGATAGGTTAGATGTCTTGTTTAAACTACAGAATAAACACTTTGTATCTGGTTCAGCAGCATTGCTAAGTATTCAAGCGGATTTACAAGCAAAAATAGATGGCTTTGTGAGTGTAGATGAGGAGTTAGAGCGAGTATCGCATGAGCTACAAGTTGTTCTTGATTCATTAGTAGAGCAGGCCAATCAATTGCGTGAAAAAAGACATGCTGTAGTTCCATTTTTCCAAGAACAAGTGGTGGATCAGTTAGCGTTGTTGAATATGCCTCATGCTTCTTTTGAGGTACATATAGGAGCACTAAATCAGCCTGGTCCTTCGGGATTAGATAGTGTGGAGTTTAAGTTTAATGCGAATAAGGGCGGATTGCTACAATCCATTAAAGATGTAGCATCAGGAGGAGAGCTGTCTCGACTTACCTTAGTCATTAAATCATTGGTAGCAAGTGCTATTCCGTTACCGACTATGATATTTGATGAAATTGATACCGGAATATCTGGGGATGTTGCCTTGAAAATGGGTAGAATGCTAGAACAATTGGCTGAAGAACACCAAATTGTGACCATTACGCATTCGCCTCAAATTGGTTCAAAAGGCAAATTGCACTATTTTGTGTACAAAGAAGTTGGTGATAATCAAACTTATTCCAATATTCGCAAATTAAATGTTGATGAGCGGGTAGGAGTATTGGCTGTTATGCTCAGTCAAGATCCTCCATCGAAGTCCGCTATCGCCAATGCAAAAGAACTTTTAGCAAACTGATAAAATTTGAACTATGGCTAACCAGCTATTAAAAGGTAAAAGGGGAGTAGTATTCGGTGCTTTAGATGAGCAATCTATCGCATGGAAGGTTGCTGAGCACTGTGTGGAACAAGGAGCAACGATTACATTGACCAATGCGCCAGTTGCTATGCGCTTTGGAAAGATTCAAGCATTAGCTGAAAAACTGAATGCAGAAATCATTCCTGCAGATGCTACTTCTTTAGAAGATTTAGAAAATCTATTCACTAAATCTATGGAAGTCCTAGGGGGTAAATTAGATTTTGTTTTACATTCAATTGGTATGTCTGTTAATGTTCGTAAGAAGAAAGATTATACGGATTTGAATTATGATTGGATGCAGAAGACTTTTGATGTATCAGCTATCTCATTTCATAAAATGATGCAGGTGTTATACAAACTGGATGCTATGAATGAATGGGGATCTATTTTGGCTCTTTCTTATATCGCAGCTCAAAGAACTTTCCCTGATTATAGCGAAATGGCTGAGTCCAAATCACTTCTAGAATCATTTGCTAGAAGTTTTGGATACCACTATGCTAAAAAAGCAAAGGTTCGTGTAAATACCATTTCACAATCGCCGACTATGACTACAGCAGGTTCAGGTGTGAAAGGTTTTGCAGAATTCTTTAGCTATGCAGATAAAATGTCTCCATTGGGGAATGCTAGTGCTGATGCTTGTGCGCAGTATTGTATCTCTCTGTTCTCAGATTTAACGAAAATGGTGACCATGCAGAATTTATTCCATGATGGCGGCTTCTCAAATATGGGAATGGCCCCAGAGATCTTGGAATAAACTCCTTGAAAATGACAACAACCGACAAATAGATTTTATTTGTCGGTTTTTTTTGGCTTGGGGTGAACAATAATCTGCTTTTTTGCCGTTATATAAGAGAAATCCAGAACATATTTATTAAAATTCCCGACTCATGAGAACTATAATTAATAAAATCGCCCTATTGTTGGGCTTCGTCAAAGCAGAACGAGTTGTTCGTACACCTAATTTCCTTAAAGTCTTCAATGAAGATATTTTTAGAGACGACAATGACTTAGGTTATTGTTAGAAAAAAGCCAGATGTTTTTCATCTGGCTTTTTTATTTTATCTAACTATTGAAAATTTGTGATACTCCACTGTGTTGGCCAGTTTAATCTTCAATAGATAATTACCGATTGGATAATTGGAACAATCTATAAAACCATTATTGAAATTGACTGGCTTCATATTTCTTCCTTGTAAATCAGATACAATTACCGATTCTATCTGCTCAGCATGTTCCAGATTCACTATTCCATTACTTGGGTTCGGATACAATTTAATGGTTGCTTCAGCTGATGCTTCTGACGTTGAAGTTGTACTCTCACAGGCTATAATATCTAATGCTCCTTGTGGTATACTTTGGTAATCGAATTGATCAACAATTAGGGTGCCGTTTTGATCTATAACTTTATAGGCATTTTCCTCCTGATAAACTCCTCCTACATATTCTATATCAATTAGATCATTTGGATCCGTAGCAAGAAGTACTTTTTGTGGACCATAGCCATATGGCATATAGTATGAGTCAATAAATACATCATTTTTGAATACTCTTAAATAACCATAATCCCAGCCATCACCGTAATCATCATACATTTCAATAATAAATTGACCACACAGCGGTTCTTCTGTGCAAGCCTTTACACCCAAGGTGCTTTGGGGCCAATTATTAGATGTCCCTGCTGAACTAACAACTAAGTTGTTATCCCCATCATATAATGCATATCCATTTTGGCTTGAACCACTAATAGGGACATAATATAAGTCGATCACCGCATCTTTATCTACACCAAATTCAAAAGAACTAGTGTTACCGGTTAGGACAGTTTCAGAACTTAATAATTCTCCGTCAATATAAACATCTAAAGTACTACCATCCCATCCATTATATCCATTTAGGATAAGTTTCCAAGTTCCACAAGTACCTGATGTTGGCGGTAAGTCTGGAACTAACACTGCATCAATAACATGTACCACACCGTTATAGGCATAAATGTCTGTTACGGATAGAAGGACTCCATCAATGAATATGTCTGATCCATCAATACTAACTTGGTTGGTCGAACCGCCCCAATTAAGTAATAGTTGGTTGTTGAATAGCTCATCTGATTCATATTCATTAGCAAAAACATGGTTGAAAACAACATCATCCAGAATCTGTGAATTAAGAAATTCTGATTCGGACATACCTAATCCTTCTATTAGGGTCAGTATAGCATCATCTGTAGGAGCAATTACTGTAAATGGACCATCCATATCGATGCTTGGATCTAACTCATCTTGCTCTCTAAGTTTTTCTTTCAGGTTTACCTTAATTAGCCCAGATTCAAGAATGGTATGGTCAGGACTTTTTTCAATAATATCAAATACCGTCGCGCTAGGAAGTCCAGCAGGAGCTAAACACTTATCGATTACATGTATGACCCCATTATCAGTTAGGTAATCTGTACTAATAATCTTGGCGGAATCTGCATAAAATTCACCCCCGTTTTCATAAATGGTTAAGTTTTGTCCATACAAATTTGGTAGCTCTAAGTTGGGCGATAGGTCGTCAGCCATCCAGACACCTTCCACTACCGTATATTCTAATGCAGCGATCATATCGTAGAAAGCAACCATATCGAATTGGTTGAGATTCATAATCTCCCGGATTTCATCTACAGCTTGATCAGTGGGAGCAAAAATGGTATACATGTCATTGCCATTGGTAATTTCCGGTAAGTAATTATTAAATGCATACCCCGTTTGCCAAATGCCAGGTAAATAGGTATTGGTATCAAAAAACACATCGTAGAATGTAAAACCATCAACGATTATAGTGCCAGTCATGCCTAATTGCGCATTAAAATCCAAGCTACAATCAAAGTTGTAGGTGCCAGCTACATCAAATGTTACGACACCCATACATACCCCTGAAGCAACACCTTCAGTCTCCTCAAAAAAGAAATCAAAAGGATTATTATAGGGCTCTTGCGTTAAAGTATTGGTGATTCCATTAATAGTATGATTGCCTTCTACATTGATAAAAGCTACAGACTCACCTGGCAAAATAACCAATTCATTAGGAGTGAATTCAAAATTAGAGGCAAGTACAATATGATCCGCTTGGCAGTTTGTTTGCGCCAATAAAGCAATAGGGAAACAAACTACAATAGCTAGAAATACGCGTTGGATGTAATGAAAGGATAGCATAGTTAGTCTTTTAATTTATCTACTATACTATGCCAAACATAAATTGTAACGCGAAGTTTGAATTTTGGTTAACAAAATTGGGGTTAACATGCTAGAAATTAAATTAATGGAGCTTTTATTCTTCCATGATTTCAAATGGTATAGCCCACATTTTATGTCCTTGTTGTAAGTTATCGGCCTTTGAATAGAGTAGATAACCACTTGTTTGATCTTCCTGCGAATAAATTAAATTGGGATGCCAGCTAAATGAATGGTTAGCAAAACTATAAGGAATAGACCAATCTGAAAGGAGTTGGATAGGAGCTGATTCCCATTGTATCCCATCTTTTGATGTTCTGTAATAAATACCTGATTCTACAGGTGTGCTATTACCATTATGAAATTCTCCATAGTGATTGAGTGAATAGATCATTATGTATTCGTCCATTACGGCATTGTATGTAACATGTGGGAAT
>CAJXMP010000048.1 GCA_913056515.1 uncultured Lewinella sp. | reverse complement strand
CGTATGTTCCTGTGGATTCCACGAATACTACAGCTCGTATATGCACTATCATTGATGAAATTAAAGTCCATCAGCATCACTGCGTAATGGTTACGGAAACTTTACTTTCTGCAAAAGTAGAAGAGATTCAAGCGGAGATTCAAACCTTTCTTAAAAAGGAAGATTTAGATCGCTCTATGATGGCTCAACTTTTTGTGCTAGAACAAAGTATACAAGAAGTACAGAATAAAGTAAAAGGTATAAACCGAGTTGTTTATGACATCAGTACAAAACCACCAGCAACAATCGAATGGGAATAATCCCCTTAACTTATTCGGACTATTGTTGACATTGAGCTTATTGCAATCTTGTGTGATTTTTAAATCTGCAGGCACGACAAGCTCATCGGACAAACCAGATTTTCCATCGGAACTAGAAGGTCCTAAACACATAGATCCCAATACAGGAGAAGTTATTGTAAATCAGCAATTGGATATCACCATTGATACCATTCAATTTACAGAAGGCAGTAGTAATTCCCAAGTGATCGTATCAGATGCTACAGAGGTGTTTGATCCTTCCATAAAAGATCCAAAAGATTTCAATTCAGGTATGAAAATTGCTTGTTTTTTGCCCTTTCATGCTTCTGAATTTAATCGAATGGATAATCGCATACCACAGAAGTCTTTGGATGCATTGCATTATCATAATGGCATTTTGATGGCTCTAGAGGAGCTAAAATCAAAAAACATCCTCGTGGATGTAAGTTTCATTGATACCGAGGCAAAACCATCCATTGTCCAACAAAAAATCAATTCTAACAGTCGATTAAAAAATGTAGATCTGTTGATTGGGCCATTCAAGAAAGCTTGCATACCAGCAATTGCAGATTTCGCAAAATCCAACAAAATTCCTATGCTTTCACCCAAAAGTGTAAGTGAGGATGTAGTTCAAGAAAACCCTTATTATTTGCAGAACAATCCTTCGATTAAAAGTCATTGTGAAGCACTTATGGCTCATGCATTAGAGCGGTATAAGCCTGAACAAATTGTTCTTGTAGGTAGAAGTTCCGAAGCTATAGAATTGAAGATGATGAGCTATTGTGCTGATTATTTCAATGACTGGAAAGCGGCAAACGACACTTCATTTATCAAAGAATATATCATCACTAACGATACGCTTGGATATGAGGCTGTGGTTGCTGCTGATTTAATGCACAGTGAACTTCCAAGTGCGATTATTATTCCTTCTTTCAATGATGAAAATTTTGTTTATCAATTATTGAATAAAATTAGGATTGAAAAAGCTGAGAGAGAAATAACGGTATATGGATTACCTCAATGGAATACTAGATTTACTTCTATTGATCCATCCATGTTTAAAAGTTTAAATGTACATATCACTAGTTCATACTTTATTGACTTATTTAATCCTGAGATTAGGGAATGGAGACAAGCTTACTATAATAAGTTCAAACTAATTCCAGCGGATGAAGCTTTTACAGGCTATACATCTACCCTATATTTTGCCAAATTATTCTCTATACATGGTCCAAACTTTCATTTCATGTTGGAGAATCAACCTGATGTGAATTTTATTACTAAATATAGATTTGAAAAGATAAATGTGCCATTGTTACAGTATCAAGACGATTTTTCCTACATGCCTGTGGAGCGATTTGAGAACAAATTTGTGCACATTCTCCAGTATGAAGATCAATTCTTTAGACCTGAGGAAAGTGAAGTAGAATTGAACTTGGACGATCAGGAGATTCTTGTACCAGACAGAAATTAATGAGAAAAGAACGAGAAGAGCGTATTAAAGAAACAATTTCCAACAGACAACTGGATCTAACAGTCATTCTTGAGAATGTCCATGATCCGCACAACATCGCAGCAGTCCTAAGGACTTGTGACTCTGTGGGTATAAGGGAAATTTTTGTGCTCTTTTCGGATGATACCCCTATTGAAAAACTTCAATTGGGTAAGCGATCATCTGCTGGCTCAAGAAAATGGATTGATATCCATTTGTATAGAAATGCAAAGCAATGCTTTACCCATGTAAAATCTAAATACAGTAAGATATACAGCACCCATCTAAGTAAAGATGCATGTAGTTTATATGAGCTGGAACTTAGTGATTCAGTAGCGTTGTTATTTGGAAATGAGCATGATGGTTGCTCTGAAGAAGCATTGAGTTATTCAGACGGGAATTTCATCATACCCCAATACGGCATGGTCAGGAGTCTAAACATATCTGTGGCTTGTGCAATCAGCTTATACGAAGCGCAAAGGCAACGTGCCAAATTAAATAAGTATAACTTAGCTGAGGATAAATGGTCAACAGATCATTACGAGTTATTTGATATTTATAAGGAAAGATCGATTAATAAAATTGACCCTGATTATTTAGAACAATAAATTTTAAAACAAATTAACCATTAACACTCACTAGTAAGGAAATTAGAACATGCGTTTAAAAACACTCGAAATCAAGGGCTTTAAGAGTTTTGCAACTGAAACGGCAATTCATTTTGATGAAGATGTGATTGGCATTGTAGGTCCAAATGGCTCGGGTAAATCCAATATTGTTGACGCAATCCGGTGGGTTTTAGGTGAACAAAAGAGTAAGGAATTACGTCTAGACACCATGTCATCCGTGATTTTTAATGGAACTAAGAAAAGGCGTCAAGGAGGTTTGGCCCAGGTTACCCTTACTTTTGAAAACACCAAAAATATTCTTCCCACAGACTATCAGACTGTAAGTATTTCAAGGATTTTATATAGAACTGGAGAAAGTGAATATCGCCTAAATGGAATCACCTGTCGACTTAAAGATATCACCAGTTTATTCTTAGATACAGGAATTGGATCCAATTCTTATGCGATTATCGCACTAGGCATGGTAGACGATATTCTAAGTGATAAAGAAAATGCTAGGCGCAAGATGTTTGAACAGGCCTCTGGTATTTCTAAATACAAGATTCGGAAAAGAGAAACGCTGAATAAACTTAAAAGCACCTCTGAAGATTTAGAAAGAATTGAGGATTTATTGCACGAGATTGAAAGCAACTTAAAAACACTTGAAAAACAAGCCCGAAGAACCAAAAAATACTTTGAATTCAAAGAAAAGTATAAGGAACTAAGCGTAGAACTCGCTATCAGAAAAACTCAAGGGATAAAGTTTGTTCAACAAGACTTAAAGGACAAGCTACAAAAAGAGGAAGATGATCATAGAAGTCTTGAAATTGAAGTCAGACAATTAGAAGCTCAATTAGAAAAGGAAAAGAAAGCCAATCTCGACAAAGAGCAAGCCTTATCCACTTCCCAACGTGCATTGAATGAATTAGTGGGCAATATCCGCCAGATGGAAAGCGACCAAAGAATGATTGAACAAAGAATTGAGTTCAATATTCAAAACAAGGCTAAAGTCAAAGAGAATATTCAATTTGCGAATCAAAATATACATCGATTACAAGGTGAGATTGAGCAATATCGAGAAGACCTTCATGCAGAAAAAAGACTTGAAGTATCGCTTGAGGAACAATTAAATCAGGCAGAAGAGGCGCTTAAAGTCATTAAAGAAAATCATGGCTCATTAAAAAGTGATTTAGAAGGCAACCTCCAAATTCAGCAAGGTATCAGTAATGAAATCTTTGAGTTAGAGAAACAAAAGGCCATTAATGCTAATAAGGTTGAACGAATAGATATCGAACAAAAGCGCTTAATTTCTGAGCGCTCATCTAGTCAAGTTGAATTAGATAAATATCAAGAAGAAAGTAGTCTAGTTGAACGAACTAAAAATAGACTTGAACAGGAATTAGACCGTTTGTATCAAAAAGAGGATGAACGCGACCAGTCACTTAACCAAGTTCAATCTAAACTAGACAACATTACTACTGAAAGTCAAGACTTAAATCGCAAACTCGACTCTAAAAGAAACGAGTTTAAGCTTATCAAGAGCATGGTGGAGAGTATGGAAGGATTTCCAGAGTCTATTAAATTTCTAAGCAAGCACGACAAATGGAATAATCAGGCTCCCCTACTATCCGATATCATCTATGTTAAAGAAGATTACCGTGTTGCTATTGAAAATTATCTAGAGCCCTATCTGTCGTATTATGTAGTGGATAATTTCGATGATGCTAAAGAAGCTATAGGCTTATTGAGTAAAAGCCAAAAAGGTAAAGCAAACTTCTTCATTCTAGAGGAATTCAAATCATACACCCCTAGCCTACTTGGATTCCCCAATTTAATCTCTGCTGCCTCAGAGGTTCAAGTGGATGATAAGTATCGTAATTTATTGGACTATGTGCTTGCAGGAGTATTTATTTCTGAACAAGAGTCCTTAGATAAGACACTGGAATCCACTGAATATACTATACTATCTCGTTCAGGTAAGTTTATACAGACCAAATACCATGTACTAGGAGGTTCAGTAGGTCTTTTCGAAGGAAAAAAGATCGGCCGAAAAAAGAATTTAGAAAAACTGGAACAAGAAATTCAAACCTTAGAAGTTAAAAGTAACCAGTTAGAAGATCAGTATTATGCGCAAAAACAAGTCTTAGAGTCCTTACAAAATTCGAGTATAAAGGCAGATATAAAGCAAGCAGAAACTGCTCTAAACAAGTGTATTCAAGAACGCGCTGAAATTACAGCAAAACTTAATAGCATAAAGACTAATAGTCAATCTGCGGATGAGCGCATATTACATTTCAAGACTGAAATGGAGCAACTCAATAAGGAAAATATTGAGGTATTGGATGCGCTTGCGCAAAAACAAGCCGCTTTACAAGATTTGAAAAGTACCATTAGTAGCACAGATGGTAACTTTAGGAAGATCTCCAATGAAATGGGTGTTGCTAATGACACCTTTAACCAAAAAAATATCCAATTCATTCAGCAACAGAATAAAGTGAATGCGCTTCAAAGGGAATTGACCTTTAGAGAAAAGAATTTAGAGCAAACGCTTAGTGAACTGACTCAAAACGAAAAAACCGCCAATAGTTCTGATTCTGAATTGGTTGATTTGAGAACCAAAGTAGCGAGCTTTCAAGAACAATTAGTCTTATCCTATTCCAATAAAAAAGAAAAGGAAGCTGCACTTAATGAGGCAGAACAACAATATTTCCAAGCCAGAGGAAGCATCAATGAGATTGATGAACAAATCCGAACAAAAGGAAGAAAAGGTCAAGAACTTCAAGCCATCATAACTAAGCTTAAAGAAAAGCTTAGTGAAACTCGCTATGAAATCAATACCATAGGAGAACGATTAAATATCGAATTCCAGATTAACATTAATGATGTAATCAACTTAGAATCTAGCCTAGATATAGAAGATGAGGCATTAACAGAACAAGTGGCTAAATTACGCTACAGGCTTGAAAATTACGGTGAAATAAATCCAATGGCAGTTGAGGCCTATGATGAAATGAAAGAGCGCTATGACTCTATCACCACCCAACGAGACGATATCATAGAGGCTAAGAAAGATTTAGAAGAAACCATCAAAGAAATTGAAAATACAGCCACCATTCAATTTAATGAAGCCTTTGAGAAAGCAAGACTTTATTTCATTGATGTCTTCAGGAGTTTATTTACTGAAGATGATAATTGTGATTTAATCTTGTTGGATCCAGACAATCCACTAGAATCTAAAATTGAGATCGTTGCCAAACCTAAAGGAAAAAGGCCACAATCCATTTCACAATTATCCGGGGGTGAGAAAACACTAACCGCTACTGCCCTACTCTTTGCTCTTTACCTACTCAAACCTGCTCCATTCTGTATTTTTGATGAGGTAGATGCTCCACTAGACGATGCGAACATTGAGAAATTCAATCGAATCATTAAGAAGTTTTCTAAAGATTCTCAATTCATCATTGTAACGCATAATAAGGCTACAATGGCAGCCGTAGACACCATTTACGGTGTATTTATGCACGAACAGGGCGTATCTGGGGTAAGTCATGTAGATTTTAGAAGTTTTGAGAATAGCGGAGTGTTTGAATCTACTGGGGAGTAAGCTTTTTTCATTATCCCAATTCTAATCCTTAACTTAACACTAACTTTACAGCTAATAAGTATATTCGCACTATATAAGAGCGATATTCTAATTTCTCAAAAACTAAAACTAACCGACATGAGAGTTCTCTTTACTTTTATGGCTGTGCTTTGCCTGACTATTGGAGCTTTTGCACAAGACCACATTGTTCAAACTAGCGGATTCAATTTTGATCCTAACGATCTCACTATTACAGTGGGTGAAACGGTTGAATTTCAGAATACATCTGGAACGCACAATGTAAATGGATCATTGGCCGATTTCCCTAATAATCCTGAAGGATTTTTAAGTGGTCCACCCGCATCTGGAACTTGGACTTTCCAACATACTTTTAATACAGCAGGCGTGTATCAATATCAATGTGATCCTCATGTTGGCTTGGGTATGATTGGAACCATTACCGTTGAAGCTGCGCCTGTAGGCAATAATGCACTAGTTCTTACTGGGGTATTTGATGGACCTCTTACTGGTGGAACTCCAAAAGGTGTAGAACTTTATGTTACAGAAGATATTGCGGATTTAAGTGTTTATGGTATTGGTTCTGCAAATAATGGACAAGGAACAGATGGGCAAGAGTTTACCTTCCCTGCTGAAGCAGCTACGGCTGGATCTTATTTATGGGTCACTGTTAATCCGGACGAATTTTTATCCTTCTTCGGTATTTCAGCTACTTATGTAGATGGTGATCAAGCTACCAACATAAATGGAGATGATGCCGTTGAGTTATTTTTTAATGGTGAAGTAGTAGATATTTATGGCGACATCGATGTAGATGGATCTGGAACTACTTGGGATCACCTAGATGGTTGGGCTTACCGAGTAAGTGGAACTCAGGCAGATGGCACTACATTCAATGAGGCTAACTGGACGTATAGTGGAATAAACATCTTCGATGGCACCACCGAAAACCAACAGGCGTCTGATCGATTCCCTATAGGCACCTATACTCCAGATGGAACTATAGCAGTTAGTGCGAATGATGATATGGTTATGACTGACATCAATGTAGCTGTTACTTTTGATGTATCCGTAAATGATAATGGACCTGCAGGTACGGAGTCATTTACTGTTATTGCTGATCCAAGTGATGGATCTGTAGTTAATAATGGCGATGGATCGTTTACGTATACACCAGATACCGATTTCTGTGGAGATGACAGTATGGTATATGAATATTGTGTAGATGCAGAATGTGCTCAAGCTACAGTGTCTATTACGGTAGAATGCCCAACCAATACAGAAGAATATGATATTGTAGAGGTAACAGGAGTTGATGCTTCTGGAAATGCAGTCTCAGAAGGTTTAAGCTGTATTTTAACCGGTATCGTACATGGTATTGACATGCAAGGAAACGACAATGTGCAGTTCACGTTTATTGATGCTACAGGTGGAATTAGCTTGTTTAGTACAGATGCATTCGGATACACTGTCAATGAGGGCGATGAGGTTCGTGTAACAGGTACAATCTCTGTATTCAATTGCTTAACGCAAATCTCTCCAACAAATATTGAGTTACTTTCAACAGGTAATCCATTGACTACTCCTACTGTACTAGATGGACCAATGACAGAGGAAAACGAATCTGAATTGATTCAACTTCAGAATGTAACCTTAGTAGATCCAGGTCAGTGGATGACTTCGGGATCATTCAATTTTGATGTAACAGATGGTGTAAATACCTGGGCTGTAAGAGTTGACTCAGATACGGATATAGCTGGAACTGAAGCTCCTACTGGTGCACTAACTATTACAGGTCTTGGAGGTCAATATAGTACGTCTGATTGTTTAACAGGATATCAATTATTGCCTAGATATCAAGCAGATATTGTTCCTTTTGTAAATACAAATGAAACCATTCTGGCTAATCAGATTCAAATTGCACCTAATCCAGTAAAAGATGTGCTTCATATAGATACTGACTTGGAGATTATTCAAGTAAACATTCTTGGATTAACTGGAGTATCCATGCGCGTATCTACCATTAATAATGTAGATATTTCAGACTTAGCTGCTGGAACTTACTTCCTACAGGTATTAACTACTGAAGGAATTGCAACAAAGAAATTTATCAAAAAGTAATTTTTGAATAAAATGATATTAGGCTACCTTTCGTTTAAGAGAGGTAGCCTTTTTTAGTTATGGAAGAAAACAAACGCATTGGTCTTGCCCTATCAGGAGGAGGAATAAAAGGAATAGCACATATTGGTGTTATGAAAGCTTTAGAGGAATTGGATATTAGGCCTAACATTATTTCTGGTGTTTCAGCAGGAGCCATTATTGGTTGTTTATTTGCTGCTGGACTTGATGCTGACAGTGTCAAAAAGTTTGTAGACCAGACCAAGTTTGGAAAGGCCTTTTTCCCTGGCTTCACCACCAAAGGCTTATTGAAACACGATTTTCTAAAAGCTCGATTAAAAGAATACTTAAGTTTTGAACATATAGAAGACTTACCTATTCCGTTTAAGGTAGCCTGTACCAATTTAAATACCGGGCGAATAGAAGTCTTTGATGAAGGTCCAATTATTCCAGCCGTTGCAGCCTCTTCCGCTATTCCTGTTTTATTCTCCCCGGAAAAAATCGGCGATAATCTGTATTCTGACGGAGGTGTATTAATGAATCTTCCAGCCGAATCCATTCGGGAGCATTGTGACGTATTAATTGGTGTAGATCTAATCCCAAGAGTAGAAATCAAGCTCAAACAATTGTCCGGAGTGTTTTCCTCTATGAGTATTGCAGCAAGAACCTTCTATTTAACGATTCAAAATAATAGTGCTAAGGATATTGCGCTATGTGATATATTGATTGTACCTGAGCATATTGAAGATCACCATATTTTCTCTTTCAATAAAGTAGAAGAGATTTTTGAATCAGGATATTTAAGTACTATGAAGCAAAAAGACCACATATTAGCGCAACTAGAACGCACTATTTCAAGGTAAATGAACCCATAACAGGCTGGTGATCTGACCATTCAAAATTGGTCGAAACAACATGTACATCATTTACTACTACATTTGGAGAACATAGGAAGAAATCAAGTATGGTTACAAATGATTGGTCTTCATCATAAGGATCTCTTAGTTTCCTATTAGAAGGTATTTGACTATCATAAGCCCAAGTCCAACCTGCTTCCATAAAGTTTTTATCAATATTGATTTGACTAAAGCCAGCAGCATTTGTCTTTGCCAATTGATCGTACTCAAAATCTGGAGGGCATTGATTCCAATCACCACCAAGGATGACATAATTACCTTTATCATACTCCTCCGAGCATAGTTGCTTCAAAAATTCCATTTGCTGCGCTTTAATAACCCCTCCTTTATCATAAGCGGATAAATGTAAATTAATAAGCACTAACTCTTTGTCCTTATAATCGTATCGATTGACTATTATACATCTATCCAAATGAAAAATTCGGTACGGCCAGTCGTATTCACCTGGCAATTGCAGCCTTAAAGCATCACTTGAAGCAAATCTACTGTAAGTGGCTATCCCACTATCTACTTGACCATATACATTAAAAGGTTCAAAGTAAGGAACGGGAATCCTTTTTACCTTATAATTCACCCCATAATATGCCTCGTATGTAGGATAAACATTTGAAATGGAGTCTAATTGATTCTTATAATACGATCTTTTGGAATACTGATCTACTTCCTGCAGTAAAAAGAAGTCTGCTGGATGCTTTCTAAGCAAATCTTGAATACCCGCATCATTTTTATCCGATAGGTTTTTAGGCATAATTACAGGTAAATCGCCCGAATGGAATACTCTTCCGTTATCATAAAAGAAGGCAGTCTCCTTCCCTAGAGCTGCATAGCCTATATTCCAAATCAATATATTGATAGTACTATCGGTAATAGAAACCGTATTATCTCCTCCAAAAGCATCCAGTTCAATTTGATCTGGACCTTTATACTCCACAATAGTGCCGTGAATAGTTACTATTGTAAAATACAATAGAGGTATAACAATGATCATTAAGCAAATCTTGAAAATTCTCTTTATTGTTCGCATACCTATGAATTTAATAAATCCTCCATACCAAAAACGCCTTTTTTACCTATGATCCATTCTGCAGCTAACAAGGCACCTTTTGCAAATCCTATCCTAGAATGGGCTATATGTTTGATTGATAACTCATCCTCATCAGCATTAAAGGTGACCTCATGCGTACCTGGCACATTGGGAAGCCTTTCCGCTTGAATACCTAATACCTGCTCCTCTTCACTATCTAATCCCCATGAATCTACATCATCTAATTGCTCGATAAGACCTTCCGCTAGCGTGATAGCTGTACCACTTGGTGCATCTAGTTTTTCCGTATGATGTATTTCCTTGATATTCGGCTTATATAAATGCGCATACTTATTCATCAATGCAGCAAAAGCCTTATTTAATTGAAAAAATAAGTTTACGCCAAGGCTAAAATTCGAAGCATAAAAGAAAGCTGCATCGTTGGATCTGCATAGTGCCTCGATTACAGGTTTTTTATCCAACCAAGCCGTCGTACCACATACAACAGGAACTTGGTTTTCCAACAACAACTTAATGTGCTCATATGCAGCATCTGGTGCAGAAAACTCAATGGCTACATCCACTTGTTTTAAGCTATCGATATGTTCCTTCAATGGATTGTTTGAATCAATTCGAAGGGTGATTTCATGACCTTGAGACAGGGCGATTGTCTCAATAGTTTTCCCCATTTTACCATAGCCAACAATAGCTATACGCATACTAGAATTTTTTTAACTAAAATAAAAAAAGCCGGACAATAAGTCCGGCATGCTTATGCTTCTAAAACAGTTTCATTTTTTTTTACCAGCTCTGGTAATATTTCTTTAAGTTTTCCAACCACATAATCCACTTCTTCTTTCGTGTTGTAGTGAGAAAAAGAGAATCGGATGGACTTTCTGCCGTCTTGATCACTTTTGATAGCTTGGATCACATGGGATCCAGCGTCAGCTCCAGAGCTACAAGCAGACCCTCCTGAGGCAGAAATACCTAAGATATCTAAATGCATTAATAACATTTCATTCTTAGACGAAGCTGGAAAATTGGTATTTAAGACCGTATACAAGCCTTTATCCATGCCCGGGCAGTTAAACCTAATATCTTCAAATGTATCAGCAAGCTGATCTTTCATGTATTGTTTGATCCCTTTGATGTGATTGATACGTTCTTCCATTTCATCCACAGCCATCCTTAAAGCAACAGCCTGACCCACGATACCGTATACATTTTCTGTACCAGCACGCATATTTCTTTCCTGGGCACCACCGTCAATAAAGGGTTCAACTATTGCGTTAGCATTCATATAAAGGAATCCTACACCCTTGGGACCATGAAATTTATGCGCCCCACAAGACAGGAAGTGAATATGCATTTCGCTAACATCTATTGGAAAATGACCTACAGTCTGCACTGTATCGGAGTGAAACAAAGCACCATGTGCTTTACAAAGTAATCCAACACGTTCGATATCTAAGAGTGTACCAATTTCATTATTAGCATGCATAAGTGAAACCATGGTCTTAGTACTACTATTTTCTAGCAGTGACTCTAAAGCATCATAATCAATCTGACCAATATGGTTTACCTCTAATCTAAGTACCTCAACGCCTTCTTTTTCTAAGCGATCGACAGTATGCATAACACAATGATGTTCTACAGTCGAGGTAATGATACGTTTCACACCTAAATCTCTAACAGCACATTTAAGTGCCATATTATTGGATTCTGTGCCACCAGAAGTAAAGAAAATCTCTCCTATGGATGCACCTATAGCTGTAGCACAGGTTTTCCTAGCTTCCTCTACTATGGATCGGACTTTACGTCCATCGGCGTGAATAGAAGAAGGGTTCCCGTAATCCTCTGCCATAACCTTGGTCATCTCCGTGATTACCTCAGGAGCTAATTGTGTGGTTGCAGCGCTATCAAAGTATACTCTCATAACTACAGTGCTTTTAGCAAAATTAAGAAATTGTAGCTTAATACAAACATCAGATACTGATGTCAGGTCTGTTTAAGCCATTTCTTGGACTATATTCATTACTTGAATAGCCAAATCTTTGGATTTTTGTTCCGACTTACTTTCAGAATAAACTCGAATAATAGGCTCTGTATTTGATTTCCTCAAATGCACCCAGCCTTCTTCAAAATCAATCTTTAGTCCATCAATGGTATTTAATTCCTCCTCTTTAAAGCGCTCTTTGAGCACTTCAAATATCTTATCTAGATCAAGAGCAGGACTTAATTCAATCTTATTCTTAGAAATATAATAATCGGGATAAGTAGCTCTTAAAGCACTTAAACTTGTACTGCGTTCCGCTAAAAGGGACAAGATAAAAGCAATTCCTACTAGTGCATCCCTTCCATAATGCAGTCCTGGATAGATTACACCTCCGTTACCCTCTCCTCCTATTACGGCATTTTTTGCCTTCATCATTTCCACTACATTTACTTCACCAACCGCAGAGGCATAGTATTTTCCTCCATATTGTTGTGTGATATCTCTTAAAGCTCTGGTTGATGACAAGTTGGAAACGGTATTACCTGGAGTACGACTTAACAGATGGTCTGCTACGGCTACCAGTGTATATTCCTCTCCAAAAAGATTTCCATGTTCATCAACAAGGGCTAATCGGTCTACATCTGGATCAATAGATATTCCTAAATTTGCTTCCTCCTTGACTACAGCTTCACACAAATCAGTCAAGTGCGCGGGTAAAGGCTCTGGGTTATGTGCAAAATCTCCAGTAAGCTCCTCATTCAACAAGACATATTGAACGCCTAGCAAATCTAATAGTGGCGGTATGGAAATAGCTCCAGTGGAATTGATACAATCCACCACCACTTTAAAGCCAGATTCCTTTATTTTATTGACATCTACATCTGGTAATTCAAGTATAGCTTGAAGGTGTTTTTGAATTAATCCTTCCTTTTTAGTGTAAGATCCCAACTCCTCTACCTCAGCAAAGTTTAACTGTCCGGCTTCGATATAGGATAACAATTCTTCCCCATCCGCTTTTGAGATAAACTCACCTTTATGGTTTAAAAATTTCAATGCATTCCATTGTTTGGGATTATGCGAAGCCGTCAGTACTATTCCTGCAGCAGCTTGTTCAAAGACTACCGCCATTTCTACAGTGGGTGTAGTAGAATAGCCTAAATCAATGACATCTATCCCAATACTCATTAAAGTATTGGATACTAAGGCAGAAACCATTTCACCTGAAATTCGACCGTCTCTACCTATTACCACGGCTGCGTTTTCATGGTGTTTATTAATCCACAAACCAAAAGCAGTGGTACACTCTACAATATCAATAGGCGTAAGATTTTCACCAGGCTTTCCTCCTATTGTACCTCTAATACCCGAAATAGATTTAATTAATGTCACCGTAATTTTTTTTAAAAGGTAATGATTATAGGTCTGTTTAATGAACAAGCATAAAACAACTGCAAAGTATTTAATTCCTTAGAGCTATCAAATTCCTTTGAAATAATATCAAATTATTTTTCCGCAACCACGAATAAATTAAAAAAGAAGGATAGCCTTATGCTATAAAAAAAGGAGGCTTGAAATAAGGATAAACCAAAGAATAATTTTAGTTTAGCTTGGTTCTTTGAGCAAAGTATGGCTCAAAATATTACTGACAAAATAATTAATCATCTATATTCCGTCCATGGAATAAACTCTACAATTTATGGATAGTTCATCTAAAAACTTCTTTGAAAATAAGGTAATGGGACACCCTGCGGGCTTGTTTGTTCTGTTCTTTACCGAGATGTGGGAACGATTCTCCTACTATGGCATGCGTGCTATCTTAGTTATTTTCTTAACCGGTATGGTCGCTGGCGACAATCCTGGTTGGGGATGGGATAAATCGGCTGCACTATCACTTTTAGGAACCTATGCGATGTTCGTTTATCTAACTCCTATCGTTGGTGGTTGGCTAGCTGATAACAAGATTGGATATCGGATGGCCGTAGTCATTGGTGCCTTATTAATGACCTTGGGTCATGCCTCCATGGCCATAGAAACCCCTATGTTCTTATACATAGGTATTACCTTTTTGATTATTGGTAATGGATTCTTTAAACCCAATATGACCTCCATTATATCCAAAATGTATGAAGGCCACGATGAAAAAAAGGATGGCGCCTATAACATCTTCTACATGGGTGTAAATGCAGGTGCATTTCTTGGTATCATGTTATGTGGTTGGATGGGCGAAAACATAGGATGGAGCTATGGATTTGGTCTAGCTGGAATCTTCATGTTACTTGGTATGATTCAATTTTATTACGCACAACCTCTATTTGGAGATATAGGTTCTAAGCCAGATCCAAAAGAAGTTGCTGCCAAGGCTGCTGCTAAAGAAACACCAACTGGCGAGAAGTTGAATAAGTTTTTAACGATAGATTATGTACTGATAGGAATTTTCATAGTATCAGCATTAATATTCATCATTAATGATCCACTAACTAAAATTGGTGACATTACGGCGCTTAATTTCACAGTAGCGGGCATGCCTGATTCCTTATTCTTTGCACTACTAGCGGGTATCACCTTTATTCTATTACTCGTTATTCGAATTCCTAGATATGAACGTATAACTCGAGATAGGATGATTGCCTTTACCATCTTCTGTATCTTTACTGTATTCTTTTGGGCAGCCTTTGAGCAAGCAGCTGGTTCATTACCGTTGTACACGAGAGACTTTACAGACAGAGTATTAGAAGGAAACGCTGCGAATATCTTTAAGATTATTGATGCTATAGTAACCATAGTGCCAATTGGTGTGATCACCTATGTACTCTATAGTTTATTCCAAAAGACATTCAAGCAAATTAGCTTATCCAATATTGTACTTGCGATCAGTTTCATCATCATTTGGGCACTTGTAATCTATAAACTATACACGAACTTTAGCACAGAAGCTAAAGAGGTAGAGATTACTTGGTTCGCTATATTGAACTCCTTGTTCATTATCATCTTTGCTCCATTATTCACCAAATGGTGGGATAGTAAATACAATCCACCTGCGGCAATGAAATACGGCTTAGGTTTGATCATCATGGCTATTGGTTTCGGATTACTTGCCTTTGCGACAAGAAATGTACCATTAGGCGCTGAAACTGCTAAACTGAGTATGATTTGGTTAGTACTAGCCTATTTATTCCATACGCTTGGAGAACTTTGCTTATCTCCTATGGGTCTATCGTATTTAAGTAAATTAATACCTGCCAGAATGGTAGCTACCATGTTCGGTATTTATTACTTATCTATTGCTATAGGTAATAAAATGGCGCATTATGTCGGTGGAGACATTGATAAAATCACAGAAGAAAGTGGTCTTTCTTATTTTTTCTTAATATTTACTATTGTGCCGATAGTACTGGGATTAATTTCCTTTGCTTTGCATCCTGTATTGAAACGCTTGATGCACGGTGTGAAATAATAAAAAAAGTCCTGGGGATCTCCTCAGGACTTTTTTTATACTTTAAAAATTGATGCTTTTCCTATAGTTTTGTATTAATTAGAATGGCTACTGCATGAAGCATCAAGAAAAGGAATGGTTTTCTACTTGGTTTGATTCACCTTATTATCACAAACTATATCAAAATAGAGACGATAAGGAGGCGCAAGCATTCATTAATAGATTATTAAAGTATCTGCAACCCAAAGAATTTTCAAAAGTTCTTGATTTAGCTTGTGGAAGAGGTAGGCATTCTAAATTCTTGCATCAATTAGGCTTGAATGTGCTTGGTTTAGATATTTCTCCTCAGAGCATTGCTTATGCTGCACAATTTGAAGAGTTAGGCTTAAGATTCCAGATTCATGATATGCGGGAATCTTTTCCGGAGTCAGAGTTCAATTTCATTTTTTCATTCTTTACCTCTTTTGGTTATTTTGAAAGCGATGAAGAACACCTCAAAGCTTTACAAAACATTTCAAATAGTTTGACCAAGGGAGGAAAGTTTATCATCGACTTTTTAAACCCATATCAAGTTAGAAAGCACTTGGTATTGGAGGAGATTAAAGTAATTGATGGCACTACTTTTAATATCAAAAGGTCCTATTCAAATGGATATATAATCAAGCAGATTGACTTTCAAGATCATACTGGAATGAAGCAGTCTTTTACCGAAAGAGTTCGTGGATTTAATAAGGCGGATTTCGAAGCACTATTTTCAAATGCAGGCTTACAAATTGTGCAGACATTTGGGGATTATCAATTGAATCCTTTTCAAGAAGAACATTCGAATAGGTTAATCATTATTGCGGAGAAAATATGAATGAACTGATACAATTCGATCATTTTTTATTTCATCTACTCAATGAAGAATGGACCAATTCGTTTTTTGATTGGATTATGCCTTATTGGAGGGATAAACTGACTTGGATTCCATTATACCTCTTCGCTATCATTTTTTTGATGTATACATTTCGTAAACAAGGTATCTACATCATTTTGGGCGTTTTATTATCCTTTGGAGTAGCAGACACTATTAGTCATAAAGTGATCAAACAGACCGTTCAGCGAGCTAGACCATGCCACGACAATAGTCCATTAGAATCTAATCGCTTATTACTGGATTCCTGTGGTCCAGGATATAGTTTTACATCTAACCATGCTACGAATCATTTCGCCATCGCCGTGTTTATTATCCTTGTACTAGGAAGATTTTATCCACGCTTAAAATATTTTATGTTATTTTGGGCTGCTTCTATAGCATATGGTCAAGTTTATGTTGGAGTTCATTTCCCTTTGGACGTGCTTTGTGGAGGTTTAATTGGAACTTTAATTGGACTAATAAC
>CAJXMP010000047.1 GCA_913056515.1 uncultured Lewinella sp. | reverse complement strand
AATAAATAAGTAAGCTTGTACTATTACATGCAATATCTCGTTTAATATATGTTTACTATTTTTGCACAAACGGATCTTTATGTTTAGAACACTTCTGCTTTTCATAACACTTATTGGTTGTTCGCTAAATAGTTCTGCTCAAGAAATTAAGGCGGAGGATTTAGAGCGTATTAAAAAGCTCGAAGATTCTTTAAAAGTTTATTCGCACATAATTTTGAACGACTCTATAGCTGAAAACAGATTTGCAGCCACTAAGCTGTTTGTTCCTATGCTAGTGGAGGCACTCAAGCATGAGCATTCGTTTAACTATCCGTTTAAAAAGTTAGATCACATCAGTATTCAATATCCTCAAGATTCAACCTTTAGGATCTTTAGTTTCACCTTATTTGTAGACAATGACCACTACCGATATTATGGAGCTATTCAAAAAAACAGCAAAGAACTTCAACTGATACCTCTTTTAGATAGAACAGAAATTGCTCAAGATCTAGAGCAACAGGTGTTGAGCAATAAGGACTGGATAGGTTCGGTGTATTATAATATCCTAGATTTTGACACCCCTGAAGGTAGGAAGTATCTGCTCTTTGGTTATGATGCTTTTTCGTTTTTCAACCGCAGAAAAATCACGGATGTGCTCAGTTTCGTTGGGGATACTGTCCAATTTGGTGCACCTGTTTTTGTCAAAAAGGAACAGGATAAAATCGTAGAAACCAAGAATAGATTGATCATTGAATATTCTGCTAGAGCAGCTGTGAAGATGAATTACGACCTTGTACAAGAGGCCATAGTTTTTGATCATTTGCTTCCATATACAATCAATCCAGGTGAACCCAATACTTGGGTGCCAGATGGATCCTACGAAGGATATAAATTAGTTAATGGTCAATGGGAATATGTAGAAAAAGTTTTCTGTGATTGCCCTAGGGTAGATGGAGAGGCTCCAAGACCCTATGCATTAGACCCCAAAGACCAAAAAGATATATTTGGGAATTGACATGGCAGAAGAGCATCATTTTATCGTTCAAAAACATGCCAGGGTCCTAACATCAGGTCAGGCATCTAATGAGACGGCTTACCTTTGGATAGCTTGCCATGGTTACGCACAAATAGTCGATAGATTCGTACAAAAGTTTAAAGACTTAGATAGCAAAAAGCATTTTATCGTTTGTCCAGAGGGTTTATCGAGATTTTACAGCAAAGGTTTCTCTGGAGCGGTTTGCGCTTCTTGGATGACCAAGCAAGATCGTCTAAAAGAAATACAAGATTATTCCACTTATCTCAGTCAAGTCCTCCAATACTATCAAGCCAAATGTCCGAATGCGCAATTAATCTTATTTGGATTTTCTCAAGGCGTTGCAACGATTTCTAGGTGGTTAGTGGGCCAGGATATCAAACCGGATCATCTTTGGCTTTGGGCAGGCATGATTCCTGAGGACTTAGATCCAAAACGTGCCCATGACTTGCTCCATCCATTGAATATCCTGTTCATTCGTGGTAATCAAGATGAATTCATTACGGAAGAATCCATATCCAAATATCAAGCCAACTTAGATTTATATCAAATTGAATTTGCGGATACAAAAGTATTCGATGGAGGTCATCGAGTAGATCGACAAGTATTACATGAATTGGTGGAAACTAAATTGATCACTTAGTGCATTCGATCTCCTCTAATCTCCATATCAGCTAATAATTCAGCTTCAAACTGCAGCATTTCTTGCCACTTAGCCAAAGCGACTTCATCTGTGAAATATAACTTGGCTAGTTTTAAGAATAATTTGTAATGCCCAGCCTCCGAGACCATGAATCTATGGTAGAAAGCCTGGAGTTCTTCCTCCGAAATATGTAGGGATAATAGTCGAAAACGCTCACAAGAACGCGCTTCAATCATAGCACATATCATCAACTCATGTAATAGTTTTTCCTCGCGATTATTTGCTCTTTTCATGAAATCACGTAGCCTATTAACGTATTGATCTTTACGCTGACGGCCTAAGGACATACCACGCTTGGTCATTTCTGCTACTACTAATCTAAAATGGCCCCATTCTTCTGTTACAATAGGCATCAATTCTTGTACTAGCTCTGTGCGCTCTGGATACCTTTGAATAAGAGAAATACAGGATGTAGTTGCCTTTTGCTCACAATAAGCATGATCGGATAATATCTCTTCCAATTCTAATTCAGCTAGATTGACCCAACGTGGATCTGTTGCTAAATCAATACCAAGTACTCGTTTACCTCTTTCTATCGTCTCCATTTATTTCAGACAATTTAACTGCTTAATGAAAAAATCTACATTCAGTATGTCGTAATCTTCGAAACCTGTTTTCCAGACCACTCTAGCTTGATCGATTTCGGAGCGGCTCAACACCTTTAATTCACCTTTTGAAATAGGGTATTGAGCCCTAAAGGTATAAACATTCTTGGTATCATTATAATGACCTTCATCACCTATAGTACAAACTAATCTAACCTGATCACCTTCAAAAGTTCTCAAGGTTAAAACAGAGTTTCGAGCAACACCTCCGTAGGCATTGTTTGCATTGGCCGATTGAATGGTAAACTCTAATAACAGAAATACTTTACCACCTCCCATTTCCGTAATGGAGCTTTGGCAAGTAATCAGATCTCCATTAGGAAAATAAGATCTCAACTCTGCAGGAGTAGAACTAAATAAGAAGTCTGGTACTAAAGTTCTTCGAGTTTTTCCTGTGATAGCATCTATTCCATCAAAAGCGAATTGACATTGGCTATCGGATGCTTGCTCAGCAAGACTATTATGCTGAGGTTGAGATGAAAAATCCTGTTCAGGTTCCAATTCAACATCTCGATCAAGTAGTACTTGGAGATCTGAACGTACCGTCTCATATTTAGTATAGACTTGCTCCATTTGATTTTGATCACTTTTTAAAAGCTGTTCAGTAATAAGCACTAATTCAGCAACCTTTGCTAATCGACTGAGCTGCACTGTTTCCTGTAATTCAGCAAGTGATAAGGATTGATTTAAGTCTGTAAGTTCTTTCTCCGTTAAGGTTATTAAGCCATTCAGAAATTCCGCTTGTTTCTGACTCAATGCAGCAACCGTTTTTTTCTGCATGTCATACTCCGCTTGCAGAGAAGTTTGTAAAGCATAGGCTTCATTTACTAGAATGGTCAAATATTCCTTATTCTGAACTTGTTGGCTATTTACCGATTTAGCTTTTGGATTGGACTCCGCTCCTTTATTTTTATTGCCTCCAAATGGATCTTGCACAGGTGGTTTATTGAAGTATTTCCAACTGCCATCAGGATACAATATTATTTTTTCCCCTTTTGCATTGGTCGTTAACTCTTGCCCATAGATGGAAGGAACTGCAAACAAAAGCAGACAAATAATGAAACTAATTAATGGTAACCCTTTATTCATGTTAAAGTAGTTTTACTCAAAATATATAGTCGCAAACATTAATTGGGGGCAATAAATTTGGCAGTTATCATGCAAAACATGCGCTTAGCTTAGGAAATAAAGGTTTTATAGGCAGTTTTGCAACAAGAATGACAGATATAATTTATTAAAATACAAACAATTACACCGCTAATAAACGTATTTCTGTTAGAATAGTATATGCTCAAACTTGCCATTTGGGCTTCTTTTAGAGATATTTAACGCATATTAAAGGTCTATGTTCGATATAGGATTCATCGATATTAGTATTTGGGACGTTTTGGATATTCTAATTGTAGGATATCTGATTTTCCGAATTTATAATCTACTCAAGGGTAGTATTGCGTTCAATATTTTTATTGGAGTGGTCACCCTATACTTGGTATGGGCCTTAGTCGGACAGTTAGAGATGGAGTTATTAACGGTACTTCTAGACCAACTAGTCAGCGTCGGAGTCATCGTCTTAATTATCATTTTTCAGCCAGAGGTTAGGCGGTTCTTATTATTGGTAGGAAGAACAACCTTAAAACAAAGACCAGGTTTTTTACAACGAATATTGGATCGAAATCTGCGCAAGGGAGAAGCATATGAACCCTATGTGACTACTATTAAGGAAACCTTATTAAGCTTTCAAAAAGCTAAAACGGGAGCTATCATTGTGTTCTCAGGAGGCGTTGAGACGGATGGTATCCAACAAACAGGAATTGTACTGCGTGCAGAAATAAGTCAACCTTTGCTGGAAAGTATTTTTAATAAAAATAGCCCATTACACGATGGAGCTGTTATCATGAGAAACAATCAAATCCTAGCAGCTTCCTGTATACTTCCGCTAACAGTCGAAACTAATCTGCACTATAAATTGGGGCTGAGGCACCGAGCAGCTGTAGGGGTAACAGAGCGTTTAGAGGTCACTGCATTTGTGGTTTCCGAAGAAACGGGGATCATTAGTATGGCTCATAATGGTAAGCTTACTCGAAAGATCAAAGCAAAAGATCTTGAAGCCCTCATAAAACAGCATTATCAATAGATGAAATAAGGCTTTGTATTGGAATTCACTATATTTGCTTTAGCTATACCTCATGGGTATTTTTTTAGCAAAAAAATAGTGTTTAAACAATATGCAAAAGACGCAACAATTCATTCAAGACAACAAGGAGAAGTTTTTGAACGAACTATTGGATTTATTAAAAATCCCTTCTGTAAGTGCTGATCCAGCCTACGCAGGAGATGTTCAAAAAACAGCTGCTTTTGTGGCAGAAAGTCTTACCTCTGCTGGGGCAGACAAGGTTCAGATATTCGAGACAAAGGGACATCCCATTGTTTATGGAGAAAAGATGATTGATCCTAACTTACCTACAGTCCTAGTCTACGGACATTATGATGTTCAACCACCTGATCCAGTAGACCTTTGGGACTCACCACCTTTTGAACCAGTGATTAAAAAAACGGACATTCATCCTGAGGGTGCCATTTTTGCTAGAGGAGCATGTGATGACAAAGGTCAGATGTTTATGCATGTAAAAGCTTTTGAAGCTATGCATGCGAGTGGTGAATTAGCTTGTAATGTGAAATTTATGATCGAGGGAGAAGAAGAGGTAGGTTCTGATAACCTTGGAACATTCTGTGAAGAACAGAAGGAGATGCTAGCATGTGATGTGGTGCTCATTTCTGATACTTCGATTATAGCCAATGATACACCTTCCATTTCTGTTGGTCTACGTGGCCTGAGTTACCTAGAAATAGAAGTTACTGGTCCAAATAAAGATTTACACTCCGGTGTATATGGTGGAGCTGTGGGAAATCCTATCAACATTTTATCCAAAATGATTGCCTCTCTGACAGATGAAAATAACCATATCACTATTCCTGGATTCTATGACCAGGTAGTAGATCTGACTGTGGAAGAACGTGCAGCTATGAATAAGGCTCCATTTAGCTTAGAGGAATACAAAAAAGCGCTAGATATTGAGGATGTACACGGAGAAACAGGGTATACCACACTGGAGCGTGCATCCACTAGGCCAACATTAGATGTAAATGGAATTTGGGGTGGATACACAGGTGAGGGAGCTAAAACAGTCCTTCCTTCAAAAGCCTATGCGAAAATCTCCATGAGATTAGTACCCAATCAAACTTCGGATGAGATAACTGAATTGTTTTCCAAGCACTTTAAATCTATCGCTCCTGCAAGTGTGAAGGTAGAAGTAAAGCCGCATCATGGAGGTGAACCGGTAGTTATACCAACAGATACTCCAGAATACAAAGCAGCTGCAAGTGCTATGGTAGAAACTTTTGGGAAAGAACCTATACCTCAAAGAGGTGGAGGATCTATTCCTATTGTGGCTTTATTTGAGCATGTACTTGGTGTGAAGACAGTAATGATGGGATTTGGATTGGATTCAGACGATATTCACTCTCCAAATGAGCACTATGGATTGTTCAATTACTATAAAGGCATTGAAACTATACCATACTTCTACAAGCATTATGCGGATATGAAAAAATAAATAAAAAAGGGGATGATCAAACATCCCCTTTTTTTACATTCTTACATCATAAATATTCAGACCTCCGATATTCTTAGCCTGAACGATTCGCGCTTCTCCAAAATTGAATTTATGATCTAACATTTCCTTCGTGTTTTCGGAAACATTGACGGTATTTATTTGACCATTGGACTCCACGCGCGAGGCCGTATTAACCGTATCGCCCCAAATATCATAAGCATATTTCTTCTCTCCTACTACCCCAGCAATCACATCACCAGTATGAATGCCTATTCGACAATCAAAATATGGTCTACCATTCCTCTGGGCTATAATAGCCTCATTCTTCACAAAGCGATTTATTTCTAGAGCTGCTTGAACTAGTTTCTCAGCTTGTTGACGCTTGTATTGGTACCTGTCTCCCACACTTGGTTGAACACCTGCAGCACACATATAAGCGTCTCCAATAGTTTTAATTTTCTCAAGATTATATTTATTGACTATGATATCATCAAATCTTTTAAAATAAGTATTGAGTAACTGGACTACTTCTTTAGGATTATTTTTCTTTGCTTTTGCAAATGAACTAAAGCCTTTAAAATCTAAAAACATAACAGAGACATTATTATGCTTCTTAGCAATAATTTCACCTCCTTTGTTAACGGATTTACCCTTAAGCGCTTCGATGATATGTTTAGGCAGTATGTTCCCTAAGAGGGCATCAGATTTCTTCTTCTCCTTTCGGACTTTTCTGCTCAAGGAGATAGAGACCAAAAGGACCAGTAACAATCCGATAGCTACAGCTCCTACCAAAAGAAATAACAGGCGAATGCGCTCATTCTCAGCCTTCTGATACATATTGGTTGCCTCAACTTCCTTCAATTCTGAATTGATGGCCATCAACTCTAAAGAATCTTTTTCTATCTTATTCTCTAGTTTAAGGTTAATGAGTTCTTGTTGGGCCAATAAAGCTACTCGCTTAGCTTGTTCGGCAGACATGGTGTCAATGGCCGCTCTCTGTTTATTGATTTCATCTTCATATAAACCCTCTAATTCAGCCAATTCTGCTTGATGTTCCGCTCGAATACGATTTTCTTTCTGTTTTAATTTTTTTCCGATTTTCTGAAAGGCTTCGATCTCATCGATAGCATATTTGGGTTTAATGGGCGATGAATTTTCAGCCACTTCTGAGCTAGGGGTTTCCGATGGAATTTCTTCAGGATTAAGTTTATCATCTAGATTTATAATGCGCGCATTTAATTCCGATCGTTCAGAAGCAGACAAGGATCTAAATCCATGAATCCGATATAATTTTAATGCTTCTAATTCTCTAGATTCAATGCTGGTTAGATTAGCAGCTTCTTCGAAATATCCCGCTGCCCGTCTTTTATTAGCTCGCTTGACATTTCCAGAAGCAGGCTTTCGAACTAATCCCTTACCCCAGTTCAAATAAGATAGGGCTTGTCCTTCTTTATCTCCAATATTTTTAGCAATACGCCAGGCGTCCTCTGCATATTCAGCTGCATCATCATATTTCCGCTTTTTGAAATAAGCTTCGGATGCTTGATTGGCTAAGTCGACAAACTCTTTGCCTGATGTACCGGACATTTGAATTACGATAGACTCAGCAGATTGCGCAGATAAATACGTAGCAGTCAATAGGAAAAAAACCAATATAAAAAAGGACTTGTAGATACTTCTCATAACATAAGAATGGTTCAATAGCGGAATTTATTAGGTTAATTTAACACCTCAAGCTGTATATGTGATAATGAATAAAGATTATTTTTATTCAAACAACTAGAATGTTTAAAATTTGATATAAAATCAGTACAATTTCGAGTTAGTATCAATTTTTTGAACCTACCCTGCTGATATAATGCATAAAGCGGTGGGGTAAGTTTCTAGGCGGCGCTTTTTTATCAGCAGTTAATCATCTTTTTAGAATAAGAATCGAATTTAGATGAATGACTAAACTAAGATTATTCTAACTTGTATGTTGAATAAATAAAAATACATGGCAGGCAGTAGACCGATGCAAAAGCTATTTAGATTTCTGAAAGACTACAAAGCTCCTTTGTATCTGGCTTCGAGTAGTTCCATAATTAATAAAATTGTGGATCTAATGCCTCCATTCCTTACAGCCTGGTTGATTGATTCTGTATCTGGTGCTCCTCCTAAGTGGCTGAATGAATATTTTCCTAATAGCAGTATTTGGCAGCAGGTCATCATTATTTGTTTGGTTTTGATACTGGCTTTTTTCATGGAAGGTCTAACTGAGTGGATTTTCAAGCGAAACTTCATGCAATTGGCCCAGCGGGTTCAGCATGATTTACGGAATAAGACCTATGCCAAATTGCAGAAAAAGAAATTATCCTTTTTTGAATCTGCAAGAACTGGAAATCTACTATCCATATTGAATGATGACATTAATCAGCTGGAACGCTTTTTGAATAATAGTTTTAATGAGATACTCCAGCTCATCACACTATTCATTTTTGCCGGCTACTCTTTATTTGAAAGAGATTGGGTCCTCGGATTAGTGGGTATCACTCCTATTCCCTTCATACTAATCGGATCTTTTTATTATCAGCGGAAAATTTCACCATACTACAAGGAAGTACGTGAATCTGTAGGTGGATTAAGTTCTAGACTAGAAAACAATATCTCAGGTATCTTAGTCATCAAGAGTTTTGGTACAGAGAAATTTGAGGAAAAAAGAGTAGATGAGTCTTCTAAGGAATATTTAGAGGCCAATTATAAAGCCATTAAACTTTCTGCCTTATACGTACCTATCATTCGAATGTTTATTGCCTTGGGGTTAGCAGCAACACTTGCTCTTGGTGCCTACTGGGTCATTTATCAGCCCGGCAGATTTAGTTTAGGCGGCATAGCCTTTTTTGCCATGATGATTCAGCGGATCTTATGGCCTGTTACTCGCCTAGGATCGATCTTTGACGAATTTGAACGAGCAAAAGCATCTGCCAGACGCGTATTTGGTTTGTTAGACAATCAAGTTGATGTCCAAGAGGATGCTGGAACACATACTAGCAATACCATACAAGGAGAAATTCAATTAAAAGAGGTAGACTTTGCATACTCCAATGGCATTCCTATTTTGAAAAATATATCATTAGACATTCCTGCTGGTTCCACATTAGGTATTATGGGCGTGACTGGTTCTGGGAAAACGACCTTTATTAAAGTTTTACTCCGATTATATGAGGTAACTGGAGGCCAAATACTGCTAGACGGTAAAAACATTAAGGATTGGACCTTAGAAGCTTTCCGATCAGCATTTTCATTAGTAAGCCAAGAGGTTTATTTATTCCATGGCTCCATATTAGAGAACTTAGTTTATGGAAATGAAGCTAGTAAAGAGGAGGCCATTAATGCTGCAAAACAAGTAGATCTACATCACTTTATTGAACAACTGCCAGAAAAATACGATAGTATCGTTGGAGAACGCGGTATCAAACTCTCTGGGGGACAGAAGCAACGAATCAGTATTGCACGTGCCATTCTTAAAGATAGTCCGATATTGATCCTCGATGAGGCTACCTCTGCAGTAGATTCTAGAACAGAGCAGATTATTCAAGATCAGATTCAGCGATTATCGAAGACTAGGACATGTATCATAATTGCACACCGACTAAGTACCATACAGCACGCCGATCAAATCATACTGCTCCAAGACGGCAGTATAAAAGAGCATGGAAATCACGATAAACTTATGAAAGAAGATGGCATGTATGCCAAAATGTTTAGGATGCAGTCTAGGTAATGACTACATATATTTAGTACTATTCTTTTCTAAAAGAATTTCTTTCAATTCCTTGATTTGCTTGTATTGGTGTGGCAAAACCTTCTTGAATGCCTCTTTTACAGCTACAAATGCACCTTTGCTCATCATATCAGGAACCATTTGCTTGATGGTCTTCTTCATGAATTTAGCATCGTGCTTTAGAATGGATTTAATAGAAGGTATATCATGCCAATCTGCTTTAACAGCATATGCTTGTTCAAATACACCATCTACCTCTTCAACCGGATCTAATTCAATGGCTTCTTCAGCAGATAAACTGATTGCTTTTGCTTGATCTGCATTACCTTTAGGCATAGACCACTGACCTTGGTTTTCTTCGTCATTAACTAAGAATACCTCTAGCCCTTCTTTCCCATGTCTGTAAATCAGCAAATTCGTTTTATCGTCTTTCTGCATAATCCAATTATTAAATCGATAATCAAAAATAATCAGTACGGAATAAATTCCTAAAGATTTTGACTCAGAATGTAGTTTTTTGTTAGTGTAATCCTATATTTTGAGTTTGAAAACCACAAAGGATGAACAAATCTCAGGTACTATCTGAATACTACTTCAAAAAAATACATGCTATTGATAAGAGTAACAACTCTTTAGAAGAGAAGTTCAATCAATACAATAGACTTTTTGAGCAGATTCTGAATGGACTAACCTTTGATCTCGATATTCACTTCAGTAGCCAGTTCAGCAAAATGGCTTATGTTTTTCAAGAAACGCAACCATCCACCGCCCTAAGAAGACAGGTACATCAGCTTTGGAAAAATAAAAACAACATGACTCCAAAGACAGCTGAGGATATCCAAAAAATGATCCAGGTGCTGGCCTTAGCTGTGGCACATTTTTTTCATGAATCTCTTCCCGATTGGTTAAAAGAACTTTATCCAACTATTGAAGAAATTGATCAAGCTTGGTCCAATGAACCCGAACTTGAACAATTAGATTTTCTCCGGATAGTTGTTAAGCATTACGATAGTAAGCAAAATCAGTTCGTTGGTATGAGTATGGAAGAAGGTCGCATGGTACGTGTAGACTGTTCCTCTGCAGAGATTCAAGGGTATTATCCGGCTCAAGTCAAATTCATTCTACAACAACTACAAGCACCCTATTTTCTACAATTAATAAAAGTCCAACATTCCCAAGAAGACCTATTAATTCCACAAGCTTATGTCATAGAACCTGACTATCTATTTGATGTAACTGCCGTAGCTGAATGTTTTAAGCCAGAAATGAATTCCCATTATTTTCATTTGCTAAGAAAACTAACCCCTTTCAAATCCAATGTCAATCTCGTTATTGGAAACACGGCTAATTTCTTTTTAGATGAACTCATGGAAGATGATCAGATTAGTTATCAGGAGCTCATGCAAAAAGTCTTTCAGATCTATCCTCTAACTTTCTGCACACTTAAACCTGAAGAAGCTACCAAGTTTTTTACTGACACCTTGAATCACTACAAGCACCTCAAGCATATTGTCAAAGAAATCTTTCCGAAAAATGGTATTATACCCAAGGAAAGTCAATTAGAGCCCACCTTTTACTCCGCTAATTATGGCTTACAAGGACGTCTAGATGTCTTTCATACGAATTTATCAGAGGCGAGTATCGTGGAATTAAAAAGTGGTCGACCTTACCGAACCAACAAGTATCAAATCAATATCAATCACTACACCCAAACACTCTTGTATGATTTATTGATTCGTTCTGCTTTTGATGGAAAATTAGATCCAAAGAATTATGTCTTGTATTCAAAGGAAGACGATAAAAATTTACGTTTTGCACCAGCCATTCCTTCCATACAGTACGAAGCGCTTCAGATGCGAAACTTACTTTTTGGCATAGAACGTATACTTGCCGATAGTTTGGCTCGGGATATTTTTCAAAGTAATACAGCCAAGCTGATCCGAAAGTTAGACATCAAGCATTTCCCTGCAATTAAAGGGGGTTATGTCTTGCAGGACATCCGAACATTTAGGGAGCATTTTATAAATAGCACGCCATTAGAGCAAAAGTATTTTATTGCTTTTTGTGGCTTTATTGCGCGCGAAAATATGCGGGCTAAAATGGGCATTGCTTCTAGTGAAAAGAATCGAGGTCAGGCTAGATTATGGACCCTTGGTGAATTAGAGAAGAACCAAGCGTTCATGCTTTTGAATAAGCTTGAACTTGAGCAGGTAGACAACTCTGGCAAGAACACTATACTACACTTCAAGAAAAGTGCTGACACTAATCCTTTAGCTAATTTTAGGATAGGAGACATTATCGTTTTATACCCTAATGGTCAGAAACCAACTGGACAGCAATTATTCAAAGCGAGTTTATTAGCTATCGACCAAAATAGTGTTCAGGTAAGGCTTCGAAATAAGCAGCATAATACAGCTACCTTCTCGAGTAATGCATTTTGGAACGCGGAACACGATCATATAGACTCAGGTTTCAACCAAATGTATGGTTCCATTGCAGAACTCATTGCAGCACCTGCTAGTAAAAAAGCCTTAATTTTAGGTACACGACCACCTGAAGAAAAACCTACTTACAATCATACATTTGATTACCCACTAACGGTCCAACAACAAGGATTACTCAACCAAATGCTCAGCAAACAGGAATTTTTCTTACTCTGGGGTCCTCCTGGAACTGGAAAAACATCTAGAATGCTGCGTTATTTTGTCCAATGGATTCTAGAGCATACATCAGAAAATATTCTCCTATTGTCTTATACCAATCGAGCTGTAGATGAGATTTGTGCTGCAGTTTATGAAATTGGTCCAAGTGCTAAAGAACAATTGATGCGTATTGGGTCTAGCACCTCTGCTTCAACTGAATTCAGTGCAGCTTTTTTAAATGAAAAAATAAAAGGCTTAAATGATCGCAAACAGGTCAAAGCCTTATTGCTAAAACAGCGAGTGGTAGTTTCAACCGTTTCTTCTTTACTCAATAATCAAGAAATCTTGGATTTAATGGATTTTGATCGAGTTTTGATTGACGAAGCTTCACAAATCCCTGAGCCCATGCTGGTTGGTTTGATGGTAAAACTGAAGCACCCTATTCTAATTGGAGACCATAAACAATTACCTGCAGTAGTTGTGCAGGATGAAAAATACTCTGCTGTAGAAGATGAAGACTTAGCATCCATAGGCCTAAAGAACATGCGGAACTCCTTCTTTGAACGGATGTACAAATTAGCATTAAACAATCAATGGTCTCATGTATTGGGTCAACTCTCCTATCAAGGACGAATGCATCAACAGATCATGCAATTTCCAGCCCAGCATTATTATGATGGACATTTAAACATTTTGAGCACAGAGGCAGATCCAAATCAAGGACAACAAGCGCCTTTGCAATGGACAAGCAAAGACCAAAGTGATGATTTAGAACAACAACTTAGAACCAAGCGACTATTATTTCTGCCCACTGCCATCAATGAATTAGAACCTTGGGCCAAACTCAATCAAGATGAGGCAGAGCAAACTGCTGATGTAATAAGTTGCCTCCTATCTATGTATGAAGCGCATGGTATCGATATGAATACGGAACGAATTGGGGTCATTACGCCTTTTAGGGCTCAAATTGCCCAAATTCGACAATGCTTGTATGAACGAGAATTACCGGTGGATTTGATCACCATTGACACTGTGGAGCGCTATCAAGGTGGAGCAAGAGATGTGATCATATTATCCACTTGTGCGAATAACCTAGAACAAGTTGAATCCATTTGCTCCCTTTCAGATGAAGGCATCGATCGTAAATTAAATGTGGCTATTACTAGAGCGAGGGAACAATTTATTCTTATAGGGAATGAAGAATTATTATGCACCACAACAGGCTATCAGAATCTTATTCAATACATTAAGGAATGTTAAGCCACTTATGCGTTTGAACACTCAAAGACCATTGTGGATGTTCAAAGATATATGCTAAGCACTTCTGTGTATTTTCTAATTGATTAGGACCATCCATAGGTTGTAAATAAAAATGATCAAAGGATAAATCTTCAAATCGCTCTGGCATGGCTTTAGTTTGAGGATAAACAAGCTTCAATTCATGTCCATGCATTTGTTTGACTGCTGCATCTGCCTTGGGTGAAACACAAATCCAATCGATACCAGCTGGCGCTTCCAATGTACCGTTAGTTTCTACAGCTATTTCTAATCCTACTTGATGAAAAGCATCGATGAGTGGGGTATCAAGTTGAAGTAAAGGTTCGCCTCCCGTACAAACGACAAAGGGTTTCCCTTTGGAAGCATCTGGCCATAAACTTTTTACTTTTTCTGCTAGTTCATCTGCTAGATATCTTCCACCGTTTAAACCATCCGTCCCAACGAATTCAGTATCGCAAAAATCACAAACAGCATCTGCCCGATCCTCTTCTCTCCCTGACCATAAATTACAACCAGTAAATCTACAGAAGACTGCAGGCCTACCTGCATGATAGCCTTCCCCTTGCAGGGTAAAAAATATTTCTTTGACCTTATAATTCTTCATATTACTCCGCAATAATAGCACTCATTTCTATTTCTACCAACATATCAGGGTGCACAAGTGCTGAAACTTCTACTAAAGTAGATGCAGGTTTGATGTCTTTAAAATATTCTCCATGCGCTTTTCCTACCACCTCAAAATCTTTAATTCGGGTAATAAACATTCTAGTTCGAACGACATCCGATAATTCCCCTCCCAGTTCCCGAATAGCCTTGGCCATGATTTCGATAATGACTTTAGTTTGCGTGTACGCATCTCCTACACCTTGTAACTCACCATTAAGCATAGCCGTAGTACCTGCCACTTCAATAAATGGGCCTTTTTTAACAGCCCGGCAATATCCTACTCGATCTTCCCAAGGCGCTCCAGATGTTACATTTTGTCTTTTCATAGCACAGAATTATTTTAATAATGATTCAAATTTCTTTTAATTTACCTTTTTAAACGCATTAAATCTGTCTTGTGATCTTAGTAAGTGTTGGACGTGTAGTTCGATTGAAGAATACTGGTGAAATTGGAACTATCAATGGAGTAATTGATAGTAAGACAGTTAGCGTATATCTCCATGAAACAGACACTGCTATTCCCGTAGACATAGACAACCTAGAAGATCCAAATCAATCCCAAGAAAAAAAGATAGCAGGTGATTTCTTAGAAGAACACATCCCTTCAGAAACTAATGTACCTATGCAATTTCCGGATGGAGGTGAAGGAATCAATCTATTCTTTTTACCCCGTGCGGATGAGACGGATAGACAAATGGATGTGCATTTAGCCAATACGGAAGGGTTTGAATGCTCATTTACGCTGAGTTTTCACAAACAAGGCCGAATTATCTATAAAAAGCATGGGGTCATTAAAGCACTGAGCTCAATCTTTATTGAATTATTCGAAAAGGACAACCTATCCTTAAATGCCTATTTTGAGTATGAATTGCGCAGAGTCATAGGCAGTGGTACCAGTACCTCTAAATTCGGCCAAGTCAAACTCAAGCCCAAAACATTCTTCAATAAAGGAAAAAACTACCTTTCTTTCCCTAGAAGTGGTTACAGTTTTACCCTAGAGCAAACACTGGCAGACGAACATGTCCAAAGTAAGGCCAAGGATAAAATGGATGTCATTGAAAAACCTAATCTTAAACCTTCCAACCGCGTAGGTACACCAAGTCCAATGGAATTAGCAGAATTTTCTACTGAAATTGATATCCATATAGAAGCACTACGGCCAGACTATGAACAAATGGAAGCATTTGAGATATTTAAGGTTCAATTAGATGCCGTGGAACGTTATATCAAAAAGGCCTTAAGATTAGGCGTTGATAAGGTGTATATTATTCATGGGAAAGGAACAGGACGTCTCAAAAATGCAGTTCATGAGATTCTAGAAAATAATCCGCATGTAAAGTCTTACAATGCGGATTATCATCAGAAATATGGTGTGGGCGGTGCCACAGAAGTTATTTTCTAATCTTACTCGATAAGTATCTTGGATTGACCCAATTGCTCATTATCAGCAAATACCTGCAAATAATACAGTCCTGTAGGTAATGCTAAGATATCAATGGAAATTTCGGCAGAACCAGTACGCTTAGGTTTATCTTGATAGGCCAGCTGTATCACTTGACCATTCAAGTCTAATAACTGAATCTGTAATTGCTTACAATCTTGGGGAATATCCACTAGTAGACTAACCCTATCTTGAGCAGGATTGGGAAACACCTCAAGAGTAGTTTGATTGGCTTCCACTTCTTGTATAGCGTTTACATAACCCGGTTTTACTAAACAAGACAACCAAGTATCGGCGTCTTTATCTGATTCACCAAAGGTAGAAGAAACCCATACCTTGCCTGGGTCATTATAAACCCGCTGAGTAGCCGAATAATCTCCCCAGCGTTCAAATCCATCATCTACATTTAGCATGTCTACATAGCCATCTCCATCCTTAACTAAAAGCCAATCTGAATAGTCTCCATTATCATCCATATAACAAGCAGAATATCCTACATTAATATCTATACCTCCATGAGCTGCCAATATAATCACCTCCCTATTTTCAGATACATCATCTCCAACAAAAGCTAAACTTGCATAACCAAGTTCTCTACTATCGGGAGTCAATAAATAATGGGCTGTCACACTTGGATTATTGACATCTTCCACTACGCCATGGAACACAGCAGCAGTACCCGTCTCAAAATCAATGGTATTACTCACAAACTGTATCTCGTTTCCAATTTTAACAGCATCCAATACACGGGCATCATTGGTAGATAGATATCCCACTTCTTGCTCTACATTTGGAGGCATTCCGTATGGTATGTCACTTATGAGTGGTGTTACTACTGCCTCTAATTCCATAGTGCTTGGATTCTCTTCCAATTGCAGGAAAAAGATCGTATCGTTTTCTAAATCAAAATTTCTGTTAGAAAAAAAGTAAGGCGTTTCACCTCTATCCTCTGTTGCGAATTGCACTGGGCAAACATTTCTCAAAGGAGCTCCACCATATCCAATTCCTGATATCAATGTTGCATCCCAGGCATCCCCTGAATACAAATCAGCCAAAGACATCTTCCATATCAAGGTTTCTTTGAAGCCTGTTTCCCAAGGTTCATCGTCATAAATCAAATTAATAGTCAAATAAATATCCTCCTTCGTCATGGTAATCATTGGATAATCTGACCAAGTGGTCAAATCAAACGGATTACCCGGAAG
>CAJXMP010000046.1 GCA_913056515.1 uncultured Lewinella sp. | reverse complement strand
TCATCAGGCTTAGGAATATGACCTGAACTCCAAAACTTATCCATAAAATATACCAGATGACCTCCACAAATACGGCTAAAATTGTTTCGATTATTAAAATAAGTCAATCGTAGCTTAATATTGCCGAGTTCTTTAGTAATTTGAAAAAAAATTGGCATGGAACTAGTTGCAACATTTGCAGATAAAACATTCACTATCGATTCCTCAAAAGGAATAGATTTGTCCATCCCTTTGATCAATCAAAGCAATCAAGTGAATTGTTTCTGGGCACCGTTATTTGAAATATCGCCAGTAAAGACAGATCAATTTATAGGTTCAATAGCAGAAGGTGGACTAGTTAATTTTAAAAACATCAGAATCAATCCGCATGGCAATGGCACGCACACAGAATGTATTGGACATATAAGTAAAGAAGTACATCACATTAATGATGTACTACAATCCTTTCACTTCCCTGCCTCATTAATTACCATAATTCCAGAAATTCAATCAAATGGTGACCGAGTAATAACACCAAACTCCATCGAAGATGCCCTTAAATCTTGCCCAGATTATCCGGCATTAATCATTAGAACAATACCGAACCATATGGATAAACTGCAAAGAGTTTATTCAGGAACCAACCCTTGTTATGTTAGTCAAGAAGCCATGCAACTCATAGTCGATAAAGGGATAGAACATTTGTTAATCGATCTACCCTCTTTAGATAGAGAAGAAGATGGCGGCCATTTGCTTGCACATAATACTTTTTGGAACTACTTCGGAAGTATAGATCAAGCTCGCACAAACTGCACAGTTACTGAACTAATTTATGTACCCGACGAAGTAAAAGATGGAAGCTATTTACTTAATCTACAGATTATTTCCCTGGAGATGGATGCCAGTCCAAGTAAACCAATTATATATCCTTTAGATTAATCCTCTATTAGATTTAAGTCCGTTTTTCCATCCACATCATAACCTAAAATACGTAGCATATCGGAAGATTCTTGGGAATCCTTATAGATAGTATCTACCAACTCACCATCAGCATTACGATATACCAAAATGTGTTTAGGAGATGGAATCAAACAGTGCTTGATGCCACCATAACCAGACAAAGCATCTTGATAAGCTCCCGTATGGAAAAAACCTATGTATAGAGTGTCTTCGTCAGCATTACCTATCATGGGTAAATAAACCTGCGCTTGGTGATCTTCAGAGTTATAATAATCTGAATTATCACAAGTCAAGCCTCCAAGATTCACACGAGTATATCGATTCTTCCATTTGTTGATCGGTAACAAAATGAACTTCTGATTGATCCCCCAAGTATCTGGTAAGGAATTCATGATGGAATTATCAATCATATACCATAATTCGGCATCATTCTGTTGCTTTTTAGCTAGCACAGAATAAATCATGGCACCCGCTTCACCTACCGTGTATTGCCCAAATTCCGTATAAATATCTGGCACACTAACACCATTTTGCTCACATTCCCTCTTGATTAAGTCTACAATCTCCCGGATCATATATTCATAATCAAACTCAAAGCTCAAGGAATTTCTAATCGGCAAGCCCCCACCAATATTAATAGCTTTTAATGAAGGACATAACTTCTTAAGGGAACAATAAAGCTTAACGCCTTTCTTTAATTCACCCCAATAATACATGCTATCTTTGATGCCGGTATCAATAAAAAAGTGCAGCATCTCCAGCTTAAACTTCTTATTTTTTGCTAAGGCATTTTCGTAGAAGTGTAACACTTTAGAATTACGAATCCCTAAACGTGAAGTGTAGAAAGAAAAATTTGGTTCTTCCTCCGTAGCTACGCGGATCCCGATTTTACAGGTCTCGGCATCTACGTATTTTTCATATTTAGCCAACTCTTCCACATTATCCAAAACTGGAATAACATTCTTGAATCCTTGATTAATCAATTCACTGATTCGCCTACAATACCGATCTGTCTTGAATCCATTATTAATAATGGTGATGGTTTTATCTAATTTACCTTCTCGATATAAGGCTTCAACAAGATCCAAATCATATTCAGAAGAAGTTTCCAAATCCACACCATACTTCAACACTTCATTCATGACAAAATGAAAATGGCAACTCTTAGTAACATAACAGTATCTATGCTCCCCAGTGTAGTTTAAATCATTGAAAGCTTGTCGAAAATAAGACCTGGCTCGCTCAATTTGCGTTCCAATTTTAGGAAGATATGTAAGCTTCAGCGGTGCTCCATATTTATCGATAAGGTACTTTAATGGAACACCATTAAATACCAAGTTGTCCTCCTCAATGGCAAACCCTTCTTGAGGGAAGTAAAAGGACTGATCAATTAGGTCGATATACCTGTCTTTCATTAATCAAATGAGCCTATAAATTAATGATCAATTTTAACCCCGCAAAAATAAAAACTAAAATCCATCATTGTTGCCATTCTGTAAAAATTAATCACATTTTTTTTGTTCTCATTTTTGAAAAACTATCTAACAATAAAATGTGTTAACTTTGTCTCAATAAAATAGACCAAACATGGAAAAGAAGACTGGAAATCAAAGTCCAATCATGCTATATACAGAGCAGACACCAAACCCAGAATCATTAAAATTCGTAACGAATAGAATGAATTACAAAGGTACTGCAGACTTCAAAACAGCAGACCTAGCTAAGGAATGGTCTCCACTAGCAGAAGCCCTCTTTCAAAAACCTTTTGTAAAAGGGGTATATATATGCAACAACTTTGTTACCGTCACCAAAGAATTGAACTATCAATGGGACGATATCATGCTAGACCTCAAATCCTTTATTAAAGAATATCTAGAGGCAGGTAATGAAGTTATAAAGGAAGGCTACCAAGATGCTATTGCAGAAATGGTTATAGCAGATTCAGATATAGACTATTCAGACGAGGATAAGGAAATCGTAAAGAAAATTAAAGAATTAATTGATACCTATGTGAGACCAGCCGTAGAAATGGATGGAGGTAATATAGAATTCAAATCTTTCGATAAAGGAATAGTGAATGTGATATTGCAAGGATCATGTAGTGGTTGCCCATCTGCAACTGTCACGCTCAAATCAGGAATTGAAGGCATGCTCAAACGAATGGTTCCTCAAGTAACAGAGGTTGTTTCTGAAATGGGTTAATAAAAAAAGCTTGATCGAATGATCAAGCTTTTTTTATTTGTTCATGTAGGGCTTACATACCCATTTTTGCTCGTATAGAATTTACCAATGCTGGAGAAACCTCCTTTCTTTTGAAATGAGTTCTTATAAACATTTGGAAATCCTCGTCTTTTTCAAGTGTTTGAAAATATTCTGGATTTGACTTTAACTCTGAAGCAAGTTCTTGTTTTGCTTCTACAGATAGTCTTTTCTCTAGTGACGGAGACACGAAATTCTTGGAAAATTCGCTTCCGCTTTCCTTTAAATTAGACATAATAATTTGACAGTTTGCACTTGTTGGTCGCCAACATTTTGACTCGAAAACATATCAATTGGGGGGATATGCTTCCTCAAGTGTTTAATTAATCATTCAATAACCTTTAGTATTCGCATATTTGCGAAGCTTTTCTCTCAGTAGATTTCTGGCCCTGTGCAACCTAGATCGAACAGTACCTATCGGAATTTCAAGTATAGTGGCAATTTCTTCATAAGTAAAGTCTTCCACATCACAAAGTAGAATTACAGTTCGAAAATCTTCCTGAAGTGTATTGATGGCGTTAGTTATTTCATCCCCCATCATGTTCTGGAACATCTCTTCACGTAAATCATGGAAACCTTTAAAAGCTTTTTCGTCTTCATCTTTCAGCAAATTGGCTTGATCGATGTCGACGGCTTGAGGAGCTTTAGATTTCTTTCTGTACTCGTTTATAAACGCGTTTTTCAAGATTCTAAACAACCACGCCTTTGCGTTAGTTCCCTCGTCATACTTGTCGATAAATCTGTATGCTTTCAAAAAAGTTTCTTGGACAAGATCCTCTGCATCCGATTGATTGTAGGTTAGGTGGTAGGCAAAATTATTGAGAGCTTCAATCTGTGGAAAAAATTCCTCATTAAATATTTTTGCCTTTCTGTCCTTCATCGTGCTTCCTTGTGTCAGCGAGTTTTTTGTAATTAGATGTAAACTAGAATGAGTATGTTAAATCATCCTTAACAATTATACAAATTTATAATCAATTTACAATCTAATACATACAATAATTAGGCATTTTCAACTAACCACTTCTTTACTAGATCTACAAAGTGCCATACATCTTCAAATGAATTGTACATAGGCACTGGAGCCAATCGGATAACATTTGGTTCTCTCCAGTCACAAATCACACCATTTTCTGTCAAATAGTCAAATAGTTTTTTTCCTACTCCGTCTTGGGTTAGCATACTTAATTGAGCACCTCGGATAGTATCTGCTCTTGGTGAAATCAATTTAAAAAAGCTTCCACCTTCAATGGAATCGATCAAGTCTATCATATATCCTGAAAGCTTTAAACTCTTAGCTCGTAATGCATCCATACCAACCTCATCAAAAATATCCAAACTAGCCTTCATAGCGGCGAAACTCAATACCTGTGCATTACTTAGCTGCCAACCTTGAGCACCTTGCATAGGAATGAAACCTTTCTCCATCTTAAATCGACTTTCTTCATCGTGTCCCCACCAGCCCGCAAACCGTGGCAAGTCCGGATTATTGCCGTGTTTTTCATGAACAAAAACACCACTTGGTCCACCCGGACCGGCATTTAAATATTTATAAGAACACCATGCGGCAAAATCTACATCCCAGTCATGTAATTGAAGCGGGAGATTACCTGCAGTGTGCGCCAAATCAAATCCAGCCACTGCCCCAACTTCATGCGCCACATCGGTAATCCTTTTCATTTCAAAGAATTGACCGTTATAATAATTCACCCCACTAAAAAACACTAAGGCAATACTGTCCCCCTCCGCTCTAATGATCTGTTCAATATCTGCTGTGCGTATATAAGATTCTCCTGACCTAGGTTTCACCTCAATGATGGCATCAGCAGGATCAAAGCCATGGAACCTCACCTGACTCTCCACTGCATACTGATCAGAAGGGAAAGCCTGATCCTCCATTATAATTTTAAATCGAGTTTCGGTAGGTCTATAAAATGAAACCATTAGCAAGTGTAAATTGGTAGATAGGGTATTCATAACTACCACCTCACTTTCCTTGGCTCCTACTAATCTAGCACAAGATGGAGTTAATAGTTTGTGATAATACATCCAAGCATTATCACCTTTGAAGTGCCCTTCGACACCATATTGTGCCCAATGATCCAATTCATTTACTATAGCTTCTTTGGTAGATTTAGGCTGAAGGCCCAATGAATTACCGCAAAAGTAAAGACAATCAGTCCCGTTATGTTGGGGGAAAATATAACGCGCTCTGTAGCTTGCAATTGGATCTTCTTTATCCATCTGCTGTGCATATGCTAAGCTTAACTTATCCATAAAGTAAAATTATTTGAATCCGAGCCACAAGGTAAGGAAATCTAAAAAAAGGAAGTGCTAACATCAAGGTGGTAAAACAAAAAAGTCTCGATATTAAATCGAGACTTTTGTGGTGCGAGGCGGACTTGAACCGCCGACTCATGGATTTTCAGTCCATTGCTCTACCAACTGAGCTACCGCACCAACTCTATTTTCAAGAGTGCTACTGTCTGTAGCGGTGGCAAATATAGAAGTAATAATTTTTAATTACAAGCTATTTTTTAGATTTTAATTGCAATATTCCAAATTGGTATCTGACCTACTATTTTAAACTTTTTAATTCCAACAGGTTATGCTGAACATTTCATTTGAATCCAAATTGCCGCAAACTGAAAAAAGTATTTTTTCTAAAATGTCAGCTATCGCAAATGAATATAAAGCAATCAATTTATCCCAAGGTTTTCCAAACTTCGACCCAGATTTTACACTAATAGAATTGGTGCATAAGTATATGAAAGCTGGAAAGAACCAATATGCTCCAATGGCTGGAACACCAGAACTCCTGCAGGCGATCAAATTAAAAATTAAAGCACATCGAGGATTAGAGATTCATGAAGATCAGCTATGCATTACCGCTGGGGCCACACAAGCCATCTATACTGCAATATCAGCAGTAGTGAAACCTGGCGATGAAGTTATTTGTATTGATCCAGCCTACGATTCATATAAACCCGCTATCATAACAAATGGCGGTCAACCTATAAGTTATGGACTTGAAGCACCTTCGTTCAAAATAGATTGGGATAAGTTTGAGGCATTAATGAATGCCAAAACCAAATTACTTATCCTGAATAACCCACATAATCCATTAGGTATTTGTTACAGCAAAGAAGACTTAACAAGACTTGGGCAATTAGCAGAGAAATACGATTGCCTAGTAATCAGTGATGAAGTTTATGAACACCTAGTTTTTGATGACCAAAAGCACATCAGCGCTTTAGAAATTCCAAGCTTGAAAGACAGATCCTTTGTTACTTATTCATTTGGAAAAACGTTTCACATTACTGGCTGGAAAATGGGGTACTGTATTGCCTCTCCATTATTGATGGAGGAATTCAAAAAGATTCACCAATTCACTGTTTTCTCGGTCAACACACCTGCCCAATTAGCTATTGCTGAATACCTGGGAATGAACAGTTGGAAAACACTTCCAGCATTCTTCCAACAGAAAAGAGACCTCCTGATGCAATATCTTGATCAGAGTCCTTTCCAGGTTAAGGCTAGTGCAGGTACTTATTTTCAACTAGTAGACTACTCAGCCATTAGTCAACAAGTAGATACTGAATTTGCCATGGAACTTATTAAATCCATTGGTGTAGCCACAATACCTGTATCGGTATTCTACGACCAAGCACCTAAGCAACAATTACTTAGAATCTGCTTTGCAAAGACTGATGAGCTATTACATCAAGCTGGTGAAAGGATGATTAGCTTGAACAATTAGTAGGCCCTTTCGTTTGATTTCTCCATGTAAAGCATGAAGGCTTTGTTGACTACCTTATTTCCACCTGGAGTTGGATAATCCCCTGAGAAATACCAATCGCCCGTATGTCCTGGACAAGCGTGGTGCAGATTTTCAATAGTTTGGAAAATAATTTCTACCTCGGCGTTAATATGCTTTGGCGTGATGATTTTTGAAATTCTTTGAGAGACTTCTTCATAACTAAATTGATCATACAACTCAGATACATAATTCTTCACCTCCTCTTTCGGTAAATCATCCTGTTGCTTACACTTAGCATAGACTTCATCCAGTAAATGCTCTTTATTATTCTCCTGAAGCAATTCGACTAATGCTCTAAAAGCAACAAACTCCTTCATTTTACTCATATCGATTCCATAACAATCCGGATATCGTATTTGAGGCGCAGAAGAAACAACTACTATCTTCTTAGGTTTTAAGCGGTCGACGATACTGATAATACTATCCCTTAAAGTGGTACCACGTACTATGGAATCATCTAATAAAACAAGTGTATCTACTCCATTTCGAACAATTCCATACGTTACATCATACACATGAGAAACCATATCACCTCTTGAGTTATCATCCGCTATAAATGTCCTTAGTTTAGCATCTTTAACTACTATTTTCTCTACACGAGCCTTATGACTTAGGATCTCCTCAATATCTTCCTTTTTAGCATCAGGACCTAAGGCCTTTAGTTTTCTAGCTTTCTCCTTATTCAGCTCATCTTCGAGTCCCTTGAGCATGCCGTAATAACTAAATTCAGCTGTATTGGGCACAAAAGAAAATACTGTATTATCCCAATCATAATCTACTGCCCTTAAAATGTCTGGCACTAAATTTCTTCCAAGTTGCTTACGCTCTAAATAAATGTCTCTATCCGTACCACGTGAGAAATAAATTCGCTCGAAAGAACATTTCTTCGGAGCTGGAATATCTTCTACAAATGGTTTTAATAACAAGTCCCCATTACGTTTTACGATAAGAGCATGACCAGGATCCAATTCTTTCACCTCAGAAATAGGAATATTAAATGCTGTCTGTATGGTAGGTCGTTCAGAACAAACCACTACAATCTCTTCATCCTCGTAATAAAATGCTGGGCGTATTCCCCTTGGATCTCGCATCACAAAAGCATCGCCATGACCTACCATTCCAGCTATGGCATAGCCACCATCAAAACGCTTAGAAGCTCGCTTTAGTAATCGTTGAATATCGAGGTGCTCGAAAATAAGTCTATTCACCTCCTCATTGGATTCAGTATCTGGCTTAAACCAAGTGTATAAACGCTGGACCTCCTCATCTAAGAAATGCCCAATTTTTTCTAAAACAGTAACGGTATCAGATTTTTCCTTCGGGTATTGACCAAGAGCCACTAACTCCTGAAAAAGCTCATCGACATTAGTCAAATTAAAATTACCCGCTAAGACTAAGTTTCTACTAATCCAGTTGGTTTGTCTCAAAAAAGGATGAACATTTTCTATGCTATTCTTTCCATGCGTTCCATAGCGCAAATGCCCCATCAACAATTCACCTGTAAACGGAATATTAGCCTGCAACCACTCTGGGTCTCTTAATTGCTCCTGATCTAGTTTATTGAAATAATCGAAGGCGTGGTTAAATATGTCTTTGAGTGGTTGATTCGAGTTACTGCGCTTTCTACTGATATATCTACTCCCTGGTTTAGAATTTAGCTTGATCGTAGCTATCCCAGCACCATCTTGACCCCTATTTCGGATCTTCTGCATCATCAACTGCAGTTTGGTCAAGCCATAAAGTGCAGTTCCATACTTCTCTTGATAATAACTCAATGGTTTTCTAAGTCTTACCAAGACTATTCCACATTCGTGTTTAATCTGATCACTCATGTTCTAAATCCTTTAAACAAAGGTAATTCAATTTTTTATTTCTGTAACTAACTAAATGCAGGCAACTTAATTTTTTAACTTCCCTGACCGCAGTAAATATACCAATAACAAACCGATCAAAATAAAAATTACAGAGATGACCTCAGCCTGTGTCGGTTGCAACCCTAAAGGCCAGTCATAAGTAACATTTACTCTAATTTTTTCTATAAAAAAGCGCTCCACACCATTCATTATCATGTAAATAGCAAACAACATCCCAGGTACCTTAAGCCTTGGTCTAATCTTTATGAGTGCAAATGCTAAAAGCATTGACATCAACATCTCATAAATCGGCGTAGGATAAACTGGAGGTACTAGGTGCTTACAATATATACCAGAACATCCTTCCATTAATACACCCGCTTTAGCCACATTATTAGGATAGTCATATGACCATAGCCACTCTGGTAAAAACCACCACTCCGGAATTGATGCCGCCACTATTCCCCAATCTCCATCACCAGAAAAATGACAGCCTAACCTTCCGACACCATAAGCAATAAACAAAGCCGGAGCTACTGCATCGGCCACATATAGAAAAGGTATGTTATTACGCTTCAAGTAATATCGTACACCAAAAAAACCACCAATCAGACCACCATAAATAGCTAGACCCGCTCCAGAAAAAAGCATCTCAAGAGGTCTTTCTAGAAATTCAGCTGGAGTCTCTAAAACAGCAAATAACTTGGCCCCAATGACACCAGAAACAGCAGCATAAACAGTTATTTCACCAATCTTATTATGCGGAAACACCTCCACACTTTCCTTAACTGGTTTTGGCAGTGCCTTCCTTTTAATTTCCCAGTATTTGTATGCTGCAAAAACCCCTAAGCCTAAAACTCCTAATAAGAGGTTTCCCTCCGTACTCATTAAGGCTGCAGCAGGATCTTGACGAAAGGTGTCAAAATCACTGAGAATAATACCACCCTTATATCCGATAATAAAACCTAAAATTGCATTTCCGATCAAGTCCGAAAACTTAGGTTGCTCTCCAATAATTTTGTATTCGATTTGTGGTTTAAACTTACCCGCAGCAGCCAGTTTTTTCAATTCGTTACGCAGAATAATAGATGCTGAAATAATGGCAAAGACTAAGAACAGACCAAAGGTCTTGAAGATCTGTGTCCAATTATCTACAGGAGTGCCAAAAAGATCATGAAATATATAGGAAAAATCCGGATACATTTGAACGAATTTAGAGTTTCCTCTAAGATATATAAATCCACGTGCTTGACTTAAAATTAAGCCAAAATAACACTAGGAAATCAAAACATTACCTGATTCAGCAATGCTATTTAGTTCAACATTTGAAACGGTGTTGAGTAAAGATTCATCAAAAGGAAGTTCAACCTTTATATAGTTATCGGTATACCCAGACATTAATGCTGCATTCGAATGTTTTTCAAATAACACCTGTCTTTGCTCACCTAGAGATTGCTCATAGAAATGTCGGCGTTTCTTTTCCGATAAAATACTTAACATCTCATTTCTCCTTCTGCGCTCCTCTACAGAGACAACGCCTTCCATGTCAGCTGCCAAAGTATTGGCACGTTCTGAGTAGGTAAATACATGCAGATAGGAAACATCTAGGTTATTGATAAACTTATAAGTTTCCAAGAAATCTTCTTCTGTCTCTCCTGGGAATCCTACAATAACGTCCACACCAATACAGGCATGAGGCATGCGCTCCTTGATATAGGCCACCCGATCTGCATAAAGCTCACGCTTGTATCTGCGTCTCATAGCCTTGAGTTGTTTGTTATTGCCTGATTGTAATGGAATATGGAAATGAGGCAAAAACCTTTTGGAATCCGCCACAAAATCAATCACCTCATTATTAACTAAATTGGGTTCTATGGAAGAAATTCTATAGCGCTGTATACCCTCAACCTCGTCCAATGCTTTAATCAAATCGATAAACAATGCTTCCTTCTTGGGCTTCAAGCCTTCAATAACTTCAGTGCCATTTCCAAAATCACCCAAATTAACTCCTGTCAATACAATCTCTCTAATGCCTCCCGCAGCAATTTTTTCTGCATTAGCTACTACATTTTCAATAGTATCAGATCTAGAAGCCCCTCTTGCTTGTGGGATAGTACAAAACGAACACTTATAGTTACAGCCATCCTGCACCTTTAGAAATGATCGAGTTCTATCTCCAAAGGAAAAAGCATTAATAAATTCATTAGCTTCTTTGACATCACCCGCATGAACCAATCCCTTTCCAGGTGATTTACTTAGCTCATCCACAAATTCTAAAACTCGGAATTTCTCTTTAGCACCTAGTACTAAATCTACACCTGGTATCTCGGCAATTTCCTTTGGCTTTAATTGTGCATAACAACCAATTACAACCACTACCGCATGAGGGGAAATCCGAAGTGCCCTTCTGACTGTTTTTCTGCATTTTCGATCTGCAAAATCAGTTACCGAACAAGTATTGATCACATATACATCTGCACCCTCCTCAAACTTATGCACTGCATAACCGGCATCTTCAAAGAGTCTTCCTATAGAAGAGGTCTCCGAAAAATTCAACTTACATCCCAGTGTGTAAAACGCTACTGACCTTGGTGTTGCCATTGTTTCAATAATTAGGCTGCAAAATTATTCAAAATTAAGGACTTGGACAACATTACATCACTTATCCAACCTCCTTCAATCGTTTTTTAAGTGCAAATATCTCATCCCGATATTGAGCCGCAGAAATAAAGTCTAGCTCCTTTGCAGCTTTCTTCATCTTATGCTCTGTTGCCTTTATCATTTTTTCTAACTGCTCCCCTGTAGCATATTGTATGAGAGGATCAGCAACTAGAGGAGTATCTTTTTCTACTTGGTAGTTTGGCTTTTCACTTGCTCGAACATCTAATATTGAATGCTTATTCATAATCTCCTCCTTCGTTCTTATCACCGTTTTCGGAACAATATTGTGCTCCTCATTATAAGCCAATTGAGCAGCACGCCTCCTATTGGTTTCATCAATAGTTCTCTGCATACTCTCTGTAATCTTATCCGCATAAAAAATTACTTGCCCATTTGCATTTCGGGCAGCACGCCCTGCAGTCTGAGTCAGTGATTTATCATTACGCAAAAATCCTTCCTTATCGGCATCGATAATAGCTACTAAAGACACTTCCGGCATGTCCAATCCCTCTCTCAACAAATTCACCCCCACTAATACATCAAACTCACCTAATCTTAAATCTCTGATTATTTCTACCCGTTCCATCGTATCAATCTCAGAGTGTAGATAACGCACCTTGATACCTAGTTTTGCAAAATATTTGGATAATTCTTCTGACATCCGCTTAGTCAAGGTAGTAACTAGAATCCGCTCGTCTCTATCCACCCGTTGCCTAATCTCATCTAGTAAATCATCCACTTGGTTCTTACTTGGACGAACTTCAATGGGAGGATCCACTAAACCAGTAGGTCGAATCAATTGCTCTACTACCACACCTTCTGTTTGCTCAAATTCATAATCACTAGGCGTAGCAGAAACATAAATCACCTGATTAATCAAACCCTCAAATTCATTGAAATTTAACGGTCGATTATCCATCGCTGAAGGTAGTCGGAAACCAAAGTTTACTAGATTGTTCTTTCTTGCGCGATCACCACCCCACATACCTCGAACTTGAGGAACAGTTACATGACTTTCATCTATGATCATGAGGTAATCATCCGGAAAATAGTCCAATAAACAGAAAGGTCTTGTTCCTGGTTTACGACCATCAAAATACCTGGAATAATTTTCTACACCATTACAGTATCCTAATTCTCGCATCATCTCCAAGTCGAAGTTGGTGCGCTCCTTTATTCTTTTAGCCTCTAAATACCTCCCCTCTTCTTCAAAATACTTAACCTGCCCAACCATCTCACCATCAATTTCCTCCAGAATTCCCTTCATACGATCCTTCGGTGCAACATATAAATTGGCTGGGAATATAGCGGCCTCTGATAATGATTCAATCCTTTTCCCGGTCTCCACCTCAATCCGATCTATGCACTCTATCTCATCCCCAAAAAAAGTGATGCGATAACCGAAATCTAAGTAAGGTAAATTAATCGATACGGTATCACCTCGAACTCTAAAGGTTCCTCGAGCAAAATCGGTCTCTGTCCTAGAATAAAGACTATCCACTAGGCTATATAAAAAAGCATTTCTACTCAATACTTGACCTTGTGCTATACGAATAATACTACCCTTATAGTCCTCAGGATTTCCCATACCATAAATACAAGAAACAGAAGCTACAATCACTACATCTCTGCGACCAGATAGTAAAGAAGATGTTGCTCTCAACCTCAGCTTATCCACTTCTTCGTTAATTTGTAAGTCTTTTTCAATGTAAGTATCACTAACTGATATGTATGCTTCTGGTTGGTAATAATCATAGTATGACACAAAATACTCTACCGCATTATCTGGAAAAAACTCTTTGAATTCACCATACAGTTGTGCTGTAAGCGTTTTGTTGTGTGTCAAAATCAAGGTTGGCCTATTCAACTCCTGAATGACATTGGCCATGGTGAATGTTTTTCCTGACCCAGTAACACCAAGCAATACCTGTGCTCTTTCTTGAGCTTCTATACCGTCTACTAATTGCCGAATGGCTTGTGGTTGATCACCTGTAGGCTGAAAAGGAGCATGTAATTTGAATGCCATTGATTATTTAGTTTAAACAGTAAATATAAGACAATAACTATTCCAATGGTTTATTCTCCCTAAGCTTAATTGTTAATCTTTTGTACTTTTTTCAAAGCGATCAAGTTGACCATTCCGGATCAATTCATTAAATAATTCTGGCAACTGATTAGGTGAGCAATTGAAAACTGGAACGCCAATATTTCGGATTCGTTGAGCCAACTTTTTATCATATGCCGGTTGATTTTCATCAGACAAGGAGGGAATACAAATGGACTTTACCCCATTGGAGGTCATTTCTGCCAATTCGGCAAGTACACCAGTCTCAGAACCCCCTTCAAATAAATCCGAAATTAGGATCACTATCGACTTTTCAGGTTTATCCATGATTTTATTAACATAAGCCAAGGCCTTATGAATATCTGTACCTCCCCCTAACTGAAGGCCGAAGAGTAATTCGACTGGATCATCCAACTGGTCCGACACATCTGCAATTTCATTAGAAAATAGTATGAGATGAATATTTAAAGCAGGTAAGCGAGATAAAATCCCTGCTGTTAATCCTGCATATATCAATGACCCTGTCATAGAATACGATTGATCCACAACTAAATAAATGCGGTCAAAATGTTTCCCCTGCGGTTTATTTCCAATGAGCTGCTTTAAGATGATGCTATCGACCTCCGGTTCGTAATACTTTAAATTTTGACGGATAGTCCTAAACCAATTAATCTGGTTGTACTTTGGTCTTCTAGTGATTACACTTCGATTGATTGCACCTCTAGTTTTTTCAATCAATTTGAATCCTATATCTTCACTAAACTTCTGAGCTATTTTTTCAATAATCAAGCGAGCGGCACTCTTAGCATCATCAGGTATCAAATGTTTCATTGAAACAATGTTGGCTGCCAAGTTGATATCTGGTATTAAGCTATCAATCAATTCTTTCTCCTTCAGGAGTTGCAATAAATTCAACTTTTCTAAGGCATCTTTTTGCATGACTACCACCTGATCACTAGGAAAATAAGTATTAATATCGCTTAACCATTTTTGAACATTGGGCTGTGCACCCTGTAATTCACCATATAAATCAGGTTGATATAAAGCCCCTACTGCTTTATCAATAGTAATATCCTCCCCCTCTAGTTCATCTTGATCAGACTCTTTTTCCTGCTTCCCAAGAATTAAATGCCATTTTCTTATTCGTTCATCCACAAATGAAAAGTTTATTTATTTTGTTATAAGTTTAGCGAATTAATGCAATAACTGAAAATCTTTTCCTTTGACTAAACACGAGCAAGAGCTAAAAGATGCATTTGATGACAATCATCAGGAAGTCCTGCAGTCAATCAAACTCAATAGAATCCTCTTGCCAATTCTACTTGGACTTGCCGTCGTAATATATCTGCTCTACCGTTCTTTCGATATAGAGGAATTCAGAAGCATAGTATGGGACAGTCATAAGCTGATTTGGATTAGTATAGCTGTTATTTTTTTAATACTCCGTCATTGTGCATATGCCTACCGGATATTTACCTTATCAGACAAAAATTTTTCCTGGTGGAAATCTGTCGAATTAATATTTATTTGGGAGTTTAGTTCTGCCGTTTCACCAACCTCAGTTGGAGGATCAGCTGTTGCCTTTTTTGTACTCGCTCAAGAGAAACTCTCTACGGCACGGACTGCTACCATTGTAACATACACTATAGTCCTAGATACCTTATTCTTTGTGCTTACTATTCCGATTTGGTTAGCCATTTTAGGATTCAGTATCATAAGACCAAACTTAACTTCTTGGTCGGACCTAGATGCTTTGGGATATACATTCCTATTCGCCTATACAGCGATGGCCACTTACGGCTTTATTTTTTATTGGGGATTATTTCGACAACCCAAAAAAATCAAACAATTCTTAGGATGGATTACCAAACTAAAACCACTACAAAGGTTTCATGAAAGAGCAGAAAATCTTGGCGCTGACATCATGATTGCGTCAAAAGAAATGCGGTCTAAAACTTGGCCCTTTCACCTTAAAGCATTCATCAGTACTACATTAGCTTGGACATTTAGATTTCTTATACTGTCCTGCCTAATCATTGCTTTCACACCTATTTCCATGGATTTCTTTACGCAATTTGCTTTATTTGCAAGATTAGAAACCATGTTTGTAATTATTGCCTTTAGTCCAACACCAGGAGGTGCAGGAGTCATAGAGGTTCTATTTAGTTCTTTCTTTACGGATTATCTATCAAAGGGAACAGAAACATTGGTCATCTCATTCATTTGGAGGCTGATAACTTACTACTCCTATCTACTAATTGGCGCATTTATTATTCCCAATTGGATTAGAAAGATTATTAACTCCAGAAAAAGAAAACGTTTTCAACAAAAAGGATAATAGAATATGGGTTTAGAACTAATTGAAACATATTTTCCTAATCTGACGGATACCCAAAAAAAACAATTCGAAGCACTTGGTGACCTTTACCAAGAGTGGAATCAGAAAATAAATGTGATTTCAAGAAAGGATATGGATAATATCTATGAAAGACACATTCTACATTCTTTGTGCATTGCCCGGTTAATAGAATTAAACCCAGGTAGTTCTGTCCTTGATTTAGGAACAGGTGGTGGTTTCCCAGGTATACCTATGGCTATTCTGTTTCCAAAAACCCAATTTACCTTAATCGATGGGACTAAGAAAAAGATCACAGTGGTACAGGAAATTGCAAAGGCTATTGGCTTGAAAAATGTTAGACCTAAACACCTTCGTGCAGAGGATTGCACAGAACGATTTGATTTTGTAATAACCCGAGCTGTTGCAGGATCAGATAAGCTTATCAATTGGTCAAGGAGATTAATTAAAAAGAAGCAAGAACATACCCTCCCTAACGGGGTGATTGCCCTTAAAGGAGGCGATCCAAAGAGGGAAATAGACCTGCTAGGGAAAAGAGAATACCACGAAATCTATCCCTTAACAGACTTGATAGATAGACCGTTGTTTGAGGAAAAGTATATACTATACATCCAATGGTAAATAAAAAAAGCCCGAGAATAATCTCGGGCTTTTTTTTATGAATTTACCAATGAAGGATCAGCCTTCGTAGGCTCCTCCGCTGGTTCCTCCTTTCCAGTAATTTTAGCTTTGATCTTAGCCTCAATCTCAGCAGATACTTCTGGATTATCTACTAAGAATTGTTTTGCAGCTTCACGTCCTTGTGCAATCTTTACTCCTCCGTAGGAATACCATGCACCACTCTTGCCAATCACATCTTGATCAACACCTATATCCACTATTTCTCCAACCTTTGAAATACCTTCTCCATACATGATATCGAATTCAGCAATACGGAATGGAGGTGCTAATTTATTCTTAACTACCTTCACTTTTACATGATTACCTTGCACATTCCCTTCTTTATCTTTGATTGCAGACCCTGATCTTCTAATGTCTAATCGAACGGAAGCATAAAACTT
>CAJXMP010000045.1 GCA_913056515.1 uncultured Lewinella sp. | reverse complement strand
GTAGCGACTCCTATAGTATCTGACAATTGCAAAATCTTAAAACCTCTAGATGAAAGTTGTTCTACCCAATGAGATACAATATCCACATTCCATTCATCCCCATACGGATTTCCAAACCCCATAGATAGGTAGACTACTAATTCTTTATTTTTTTGGTCAGCTAGTTCTTTGATACGCATTAATCGCCCTAGAGAATCTTCTATCGTAGCATTCGTATTTCTTAATTGAAAAGTCTCTGAAATGGAGAAAGGATAGCCTAGGAATGAAATCTCGTCAAATTCTACTGCTTGACTAGCTCCTCTTGTATTTGCTACAATGGCAAGTAGCCGAGTTGAAGTGGACAAATCCAAGCCTTTCAATACTTCAGCTGTGTCCTGCATTTGTGGAATGGCCTTTGGGGATACAAAACTTCCAAAATCAAGCGTATCAAACCCCACTTGAAGTAATTGATTAAGGTATTCAATCTTCAAGGAAGTTGGTATAAATGGCTTGATACCCTGTAAAGCATCTCGCGGACATTCAACTAGTTTAATCATTCAAACAGCGATTTATTTATTTCAACAAGCTAAAAACTAAACAATTTTCAGGGATTCTAGTTCTTTTGATTGTACTTTTGAACATAAAACATAATTCATGCAAAAATCATTGCTTACCCTTACCGGCTTTTTACTTTTTATTATAGGCTTTTTAGCTGTATGCTTAAGCTTGATCGGTGGACAATTAACTTATTTGAAGTGGCTAAAAGACCTATTAGGCCCACTAACCACTATGATTATTTACTTCTGCATGATTGTAGTAGGATTGGTCCTAGGAATCCTAGTAAAAACCAATTACGGTAAAAATAACTAGGCATTTTCTTCCCAAATACAAGCAATATGTACACAAGTCATTACAGCCTTGTGCATGTCTTGTCTACTTACCCACTCATGCTTAGAGTGAAAGGCATGTTCTCCAGCAAAAATATTAGGACAAGGAAGACCCATAAAAGATAATCTTGATCCATCTGTACCACCGCGAATGCTTGATCTAGATGCTTTCATTCCCGCTCGTTCAATACCTTGCACTGCATAATCAACAACTTGAGGATGCTGATCCAAGATTTCTTTCATGTTCCGGTATTGTTCATGTGTCTCTACCTCAATTCTTGAACCAGGCCATTGCGCTTCTGCAGTTTGAGCAGCTTCATTTAATAGTTTTGCCTTATCGGCTAACTTATTCGTTTCAAAATCTCTTAGAATAAATCTTAAAACAACCGTTTCAGACTGTCCAGAGATATGGTGCGGGTGTAAAAAGCCTTCTCTTCCGGCTGTTGCTTCAGGAGATAAATCTTGTGGTAAAGCATCTAGGAAACTAGCTGCAACTTTAATCGCATTAACCAATTTACCCTTAGCAAAACCAGGATGCGCACTAATGCCATGGATGGTTACAGTAGCAGCGTCAGCTGAAAAGGTTTCATCTTCAAGCGAACCACGCTTCTCTCCATCTACAGTATAGCCAAACTGAGCATTTAATTTTTTCATATCCACTTTATCAACTCCACGTCCAATCTCTTCATCTGGCGTAAATAATATTCTTATTGCACCATGCTTTACTTCCGGATTTGTGGTAAAGAAATGTACCATATCCATAATTTCTGCCACCCCTGCTTTATTATCAGCACCTAATAAAGTAGTACCCGATGCAGTAATAATGTCATGACCAAATTGATTATCTAACTTAGGATGATCAGCTAATCGAATAACTTGGCTAGTATCATCTGGTAAGACTAAATCCTGTCCTTGGTAATTTTCATGGATTATTGGTTTCACATCCTTACCACTGCAATCTGGAGAGGTGTCAACATGTGAACAAAAACAGATGGTAGGCACAGTTTTATCTGTATTAGCTGGTAATGTTGCATATACATAGCCAAATTCATCCAATTCAGCATCAGATATGCCCATCTCCTTTAATTCTTCTACTAAGATCTTACTTAAATCCTTCTGCTTCATGGTAGAAGGCTGACTAGGAGAATGTGGATCAGATTGGGTATCCACTTGTACATATCTTAGGAATCTGTCCACAGCAGTAAATGCATAGTCTTTAAACATAGCTATCTATTTTTTCGAAAATTTGAATCTAAACTTAAACAAAAGTTAAAGCCATCACATTAGCAAAATGTATATAAGTATTATTCGTTTTTTTGCCGTTGTGAATTTCATTACAATAAACTAAATAAAATTAAAATGAAAAAACTCCAATTAGTATTCTTTGGTACCCTTACCATTGCTTCTGTTTTATTCTATTCTTCTTGTTCACCAGACGATGTAATTATTGCAGATGATTCTGTAGAAATGATTGACCCATCCCTAGGTTTTGTTTCAATAGATCCTAGTGGTGTACAAGCCAACGATTATCCAACATCTGATTTTGAAATTTCTCCTGATGAACCAAGTGTTGTAGTGGCTATTGAGGCAGTTGCAGGTACTGGTGATTTGAAATCATTAACCGTTCAACTAGATGGAACAAATCTTACTGCATCGGATTTTGAGATCAGAGATTTAATCTCAAACGAGTCCATCACATCTAATAATCCCCTATTAATTGTAGGTGATAACACCAGTGCTTTTACCTTTGAAATTAAACTCGATAATGACGGTTCTTTAGACCCAAAGGCATTAACCTTTATAGTCGAAGATGTAGATGGTTTAACCAATACTATAAATATTAGCTTTAATAGTTATGAACTGATCGAGCAATCTATAAGCGGAGTATTATTGAATGCAGCAGGCCCAGTAGGTACAGGAGGTTTGGATCTGGATACTGGTGAAGGAACTGGTACATTAGATGCTAGTGGTTTATTGGCAGAAATTAAGGATGAGGGTATAGATCTAAGTTTACCGAATGATCAGAATTGGAAAGCTCAAATATCTGGAATCAATAATTCAGAAATTAAGACCTTGTCTTCATCTGTTGAAAATTTTGATTTTGCATCTGTGAATAGAAAGGATGTAATTGAAAAATATTTTGAAGGTGGAGATGATCTACCAAACACCAATGCGAATAATGAAAAAGTAAGTAATACAGTTTCTGTAGGAGATGTATTTGTTGTTCACAGAGATGGTAAAACTTACCTCATTGAAGTTACTGACGTAATGACTACAGCTAATGATAATGCTGATGCTATTGAGTTTAGTATAAAGTATTAAACAAAAAATAAAGAACCCTCCATATGGAGGGTTCTTTATTTTATTCTTCTTCCGCTAAAGATGCTGTATAAGCTGCAATTTCGTTATTTTCTGCACTCTCACTATAGTAAGCTAATAATTCTACTATTTTACCATCTTCCCATCTATAATCAAAATGACCCCTATTCGAGTATTCCTCTCCAGTAGTCTTTCCTGTGCCAGTCCAAGTAAACCAAGCATTTGACCATATTTCACCATCTGCAAAATAATTTGTGTGGACATAAAGGTCATTGATTTTAATATTCTCATAAAGGAAGTCATGGTGGGCTTTAAAACCTGGCATTAGGTTATCATAGCCTTGGAGTTCTATATTATTTATACGGGAGACCATGTCATCCGCATACAATTCAGACACATCGAACTCATTCTTTTCATACTTTTCCATAAGATACTTGATGTTAGAACTAAGTTCATCATCTGTTTTAATAACAGATTGATTGTTTTCTGCACATCCTAATAAAGACATACAGAAAATCATTAAAATTAAATTTTTCATTTTGAGTTAGTATTTATTAATGTATATCCTAATATAATGATTTACAGGCATTTAATTAATAAATCAACATACTAATCAGGAAAAATTCAATCTTTAAAAGAAATTAACTGAGGTAAGGAATCAATCTATTTAAGAATACTTTTTAATTCTAAACCACCCCAAGGACCTGAACTCATCATCAAGAAACAGGTATTTGTCTTTTCGAGTGCCTCCAAATAACGGGCAAAATCTTTTGGGTCGTTAAAGACTAAAACATGCTCTCCGAAAACTGCTTTGACTTCTTCTTTAGATAAATCAGGCATTCTTTTCATTTTCAGCGCATGTGGATCATACAAAACGATAGCTATATCCGCACCTTCTAAGCTTCCTTTATATTGTGGCAAAAAGGCTTTATTTAATGAACTATACGTGTGTAATTCAAGACATGCTACAATCTTTTCATCTTCAAATTGGCGAACAAAGGCTTCAAGTGTTGCTTTAACCTTAGATGGTGCATGTGCAAAGTCTTGGTATACCCTATGGCTAGAATTGTCCAGTAATTTTTGCATTCGTTTAGCTGGTCCTTTGAATGTTTGAATGGCCTTTATAAATGTACTATCACTAATTCCTAATTCTTTACATAAGTAATATGAAGCTTCTAGGTTTTGCATATTATGGTTCCCAAAAAAAGGTACCTTAACTTGCTCTCCCCCAATCGACACAAGGCTCCCCTCCTCAATTTTTTTGGATTCAAAGCCATTGTAAGCTTTCATCTTTTGGACAGGAAAATGATTCGCTAATTGCACTAAAGCTGGATCTCCTGCATAATAATAAATGCATGCAGATTCCTCTGTTGATTCTATAAAACGTTCAAATTGATACTCATAATTGGCCAAGGTTGGAAATACATTCATATGATCCCAAGCTATACCTGTTATAACAGCTGCGCTAGCCTTGTAATGCAAAAATTTAGGTCGATCGTCTAAAGGAGATGTTAGATATTCGTCTCCTTCAATTATGATATAAGGAGCATCACTTAATTTAACCATTCGTTCAAAGCCATCTAGTTGGGCTCCTACTAAATAATCAAAATCCAGTTCGGCGTGTTTAGCCACATGCATGACCATAGATGTGGTTGTAGTTTTACCATGAGATCCTGCTATTACTATTCTTTTTTTATTTGCACTCATTTCAGCGACAAATGATGGAAATGAAAAGACTTTTAAGCCTAAGCTTACAGCCTTTTTTAATTCTGGATTATCTTCACGAGCGTGTTTTCCAACTATAACTGCATCTAGGCCTGAGTGAATAGAAGATTCATTCCAACCTAATTGTTTAGGGTACAAACCGGCTTGTTGTAGTCTTGATTTGGCTGGGTCATAAATCTCATCATCAGATCCTGTTACAGTATGACCATTAAAGTGAAGATCTAAGGCTAGATTATGCATTATACTGCCGCCGATAGCTATCAGATGAAGATTCATGATGTAATTGTTTTTATATGGATTGCAAGGTAAATAGCTAAAATGGATTCAACAATATTTTATTTTCGCCCATAATAATTTAATTTTGAACAATAATATTATAAATCCGTTGGTTTATAAAGTAATATATCATCTAACAAACTGCAATCATGAAGCGTAGCACTTTCAAAAAAGTCTCTAAATTCTCTGCTTTAAGTGTACTTATACTTAGTCTAAGTTCTTGTAATAAAGGTACTGGATGTCCAACTTGGTCACTTGAGTCTGCATTTGAAAACACCATGAATATTATTGGAAATATTATCCAAATCTTTTAATAGTTAATTGTACTATTCAAAAATCCCTGCCTAACATGTTATGATAAGCAGGGATTTTTGTTTTGTAGCCCATGGATTATGAATAAACTTTTCCAAACAGGAGATGGATCGAATAGCTTAATGTCTGAGCAATTCGGTGTCAGTTACCATTCTAAGCACGGCGCAGTTCAAGAGACCCAACATGTCTTCATCGATGCCGCTTTCAATCATTTATCTCAAACTAAAATTAAAATACTTGAAATTGGGTTTGGTACAGGTTTAAATGCCTTGATGACGCTGCATAGCAACCGTATGGCCAAAAAACAAGTAGAGTATGTAGCAGTTGAAGCCTACCCTATTGCTATGGAAACTGTAGATTCCTTGGACTACCATACCATTTTGAAGGACAAAACGCTAGAAACAGTTTTAAAAACCATGCATCAATTGGATGCACATGTACCTACGGAGATCGAATCAAATTTTAAGTTTGAAAAGCGAATCATGCTTTTTGAAGACATTGATGAATCTAACGAATACGATATCATTTATTTTGATGCATTTGCACCAAATGCTCAACCAGAATTATGGGATATAGAGCTATTATCGAAAATGTATCGTGCACTAAGAAAAGGAGGAATACTTACTACCTACTGTGCTAAAGGTCAGGTCAAAAGGAATCTAAAATCGTTGGGTTTCACTATAGAATCTATACCTGGTCCTCCTGGTAAAAGAGAAATGACTCGAGCAAAAAAGCCACTTTAAACTTAATCTTCAGAACTTGAATATATCTTGTATTCCACGTAAGGTGGAGTAAATCGGACTGAACGAGCATATAAACTTTGCCCACTTAATCTGATTAAGGCTATAGGCTTATCTGTTGAAGCCGTATCAATGTCGGCTACTACCAAAAAATCATCTGCCGTAAGTTGATCAAATTGATCAAAAGGAACAATACAAGTAAGTAATACTCGCTTTGGATAAAACATCAAACTATCGGTGCTATTTAAAGCCTGAACAGGTACATATAATTGCTTTTCAATAACCTGTTCGATAGGAATTTCAACAGTAATATTTCGGGCAGAAAAGCTTAAGTTATATTCTTCTGATTGGAGCAATGGAATTGATTCCTCGATATTTTGATCTAAACCCGTAAATGATTTTTGTTCGATAGACCAATAGTCTAAATTATCAATAACCAGCTTAGGCCCAGAAATCCAAATAGAGTCTGGTGAAAGGATGATGGAGTCATTAACTAAATCATAGCCCTTTTGGGTTTGAATAGTTAATGCTTCGGCAACTGGAATATACTTTCTCGATAAGTCATCCAATTCTAAGTCAATATACTCCTGTTCAAAATAAACAGATTTAACAGACTTGTCTGAACCAATCACATCACTAATCCTGCTTTGTAATTCTACTGCATTGACAATATTAGAAGATCTATTATTTACATTGATAGTAATACTACTTGATTTGAAGACATTCAAAAACAATAAATCCCAACCCTTGGCTGCTAAAGTGACATTGACTTTTGTAGGAGGATTATACACCAGACATTTACCCTCAGGAATGCTATAGTTTAGCTTTACCTCAATATTGGACTCGTAGCTACCAGATAACTTTAGGAATATCCAAAAAAAGAGTGCTATTCCTGCACAATACAGAAACAAAACTCGATCCCGTTCAACATGTTGAACAAATGATACCTTTTTCCAACGGTTCAATATATTTCTATTCATATCTCTATAGAGCAGAACAAAAAATATTAGAAATAATTACCAACAGGTTGATATTAATAGATTATTTTTTAAAATCCTCAGATAGTTGCTTACTAACGGAAGATACGAGAACTGTAATGTAGTTCTTTGGGCTGATCTCTAAAGTAACGGACTTTGAATCGACTTTAGTCACTTTACCTACTATTCCTCCATTCGTAACCACTTCGTCTCCTTTTTTCATACTCTCTAGAAATTTAGCTTGCTCTTTTTTCATTTTTCTATTAGGCAGATAAGTGAAAAAGATCATAAACACTAGAAATATAAGCATGATAAAAAGCATGCTTGAACTACTTCCGCCGGGTGCTGCTTGTAAGAATAACATAGTTAATTACTTTATTTGATTACGAAACCTTTAAATTTCAATATGGTTTTATTTGGATAAGTATTAGCGTAAACTGTAATCGATTTGTCCTGAATACCCTCTTTATCTGTGCTATCAAAAGTAAAATCGATTTTAGACTCCTGCCCTGCCTGAAGGGGTCCTTTTTCATAATTAGTTATGGTACAACCACAACTGGATTGTACATCTGAAATTAATAGATCTGCTTTCCCTACATTTTTGAACAAAAAACTATAATCAACTTTTTCGCCTTGACTTATTGTATCAAATTCGTAGACCAATGTTTCAAATTCAATAATAGCAAGATTGGTGGAGTCTATAGATCCATCTGTATTGATAGGACTCCTTAAAATAATATCTAATTCATCTTCATCCGCTGCAGGTTGCTCAGGGGAACAAGCAAATACAATCGCTAAGCCAATTAGAAGCATGGTACTTTTTAGATCCATAATCTGAATTTACGGAACAAAACTAATTTTTTTTTAATCAATGCAGGATATAAAGCAAAACTTTACGCATTTTTATGGCTATGGCTCAGCATAAACAACTCATCTTCTTAACTGGTCAAATGGGCAGTGGTAAAAGTTACCTTGGGAAAAAGTTAGCTGAAAACTTAGGTATTGATTTTATAGATACCGACACTTGGATTGTTCAGCGAGAAAATAAGTCCATTAGTAGTATTTTTCAGCAATATGGAGAATCCTATTTCAGACAACTTGAGTTGGATATTTTCTATCAAATAACTCAATTGGAACATACCACTTTAATTGCAACCGGAGGAGGATTTCCATGTTTCAATAACCTCGCTCAAGCCATGTACGATAAGGGCCTTGTTGTGCATTTGAAAACTGCTTTACCAGTCCTTATTCAAAATTTAAAAGACCAAACCAAGCAAAGACCGCTTCTCAAGCATATTTCAAACCTTGCCGATTTCTTAAGTGAGCAGTATGAAAGCAGAATGGATTGTTACCAAAAGGCACACATTTTAGTTAATTTGGATGAAAGGATTGATCATATATCCGTTCTTGAAGCAAGACTTGAACCATTTTTTAATACCGGGAAATAATTCATGAAAATAGATATCCCAATTGTTCGATTTGATTATTTAAATGGGAATGACCATTATTACGTTACTCAATCCATAACGATGGATTGGTACGGATACTCTTTAGTCTCCTTCGAAGATGCAGAACAGCAATTAGTCAAAGGACTTCCCAAATTGAGTGAAGCATATTTTGACGACGAGCTTAGAATAATCTCCAATTTAAACTCTAATCTAAGTCCAGACATTGCACACCTTGAATATAAACTAGACGAAGAAGGTTTTGGTGAAAAAGTCGTCATTCCATATATGATATTCCATTATGAAGGACATAGCTTTGCTCAGTTTTTACTGTTCTTTAAAATGAAGATGTTCTATCTAGGACAAGATATTGAAGCAAATGGGCACGATTATTTAGAGGATATTATTAAGCAAAAACTACAAACGTTTTTACAAAAGAAATTATATGATGAATCCGGACAATTTGCACCGGAGGCAGTAAAAAATAAAAATCTATTATCCGAATTAAAGGGAGATTATAAGGTCTTAACCTATGAAATCAATCAACTGGCGTTTGACTTTTCAAAAAGAGAAAAAACAACCAAATTCACTAAAGAAGAAGTAAGTATTGATCTTTTTGGAACAGGTCAGGTCCTGGATGGCGCAGAAGAATTAAAAAAAGTTGCTTATCTAATCAATGATGATTATCCCAATAACCTAAATCCATATTTTGGGCATGCTGGATTTGTGGAACAAACTTATAATCTATTAGAAGATGATGATAATAATTCATTTCTAATCAAGGGACCTTTCGGTTCTGGTAGACATGCTTTAATTCATCAATGTGTTTACATACAGGAAAAAGCTGGAGGAGGAACGGAACAGCACAAAGGATTTGAAGTATGGGAAGTGGATCCTCATGCTCTGATAGCAGGCATGTCTGTAGTAGGTCAATGGGAAAATAGGATTGAATCCATTTTACAGCATATCATCAAGCACAATGAAGACTCTTCCAAAAAAATAATTCTTCAATTCACTAATGTTGTTGCCCTTATTCAGGGAGGAAAATCCCAGGAGAACACCCTGAGCTTTAGTAAGGTACTTCATGAATATATTAGAAGAAAGCAGATTAAAATCATTGTACTTTGTACAGAGGAAGAATGGGCTATAGCTAATGAAAAAGATAGCGATTTCATGAATCTGCTTTTGCCAATTGCATTGCCCGATATTACATTAGAAGATTGTCTAGAATGGAGTATTAATTTTAAACGATGGGCAGAAAATAAATATCACTGTGCTTTTCATCCATTGGCCTTACAAGAATTGGTACAGTATGTAAAAAACCATGCTTCTCATGAAGCATTACCTGGAGCTTTATTCAATAGAATATCGAGCCTAGCACAAAAATTTAAATACAATCTAGTAACTAGAGATGATGCACTGCAGTTTTTAATCCAATCCAATGCAGGTGGTCAATTTGGCAATTCCATTCATCCTAGGTCCTTTAGAGTTCAACTCAACCAAAGCCTAATTGGACAAGAACATGCTGTCAATACATTATCTAATGCATACCAATTAATCCGTGCGGGTTTTACCAATACACAAAAACCCTTGGGGTCTTTCCTATTCATTGGCCCTACTGGAGTAGGAAAAACTCAAGCAGCCAAGTTGTTAGCCAGATTAATACATGGCAGTGAAGAAAAGCTACTTAGAATAGATCTGAATGAATATGTAGGTATGGATTCTGTAGCTAGACTAATAGGATCACCCTATTATGGAGAGGGCACATTAACAAGAATGGTTAGAAATAACTCTCATGGGGTGCTTTTACTAGATGAAGTCGAAAAAGCCAATAAGCATGTTATAAACTTACTATTGCAAGTATTGGATGATGCTAGACTGACGGACTACAAAGGAAAGGTTATCTCCTTCTCTAACTTGATAATAATTATGTCCTCTAATTTAGGTGCTAAAGAAGCCGCTAGTATGATGGGCTTCACTAAATCAAAAAGTGAGATGGAAGGGGTTTATAGAAAAGCCGTGTATAATTTCTTTAAACCGGAATTCATTAATCGAATAGATGAGGTAGTCATTTTCAACAGCTTAAACTTCAACAACATTCTTCAAATTGCCAAATTACAAATGACTGAATTACTAAGCAGAGAAGGCTTTGTGAGGCGAAATTTATTACTTTCCGTTGAAGATAAGGCATTGAGATGGGTCGCTCAAAGAGGTTATGACGACTTAATGGGTGGTAGAGGACTGAAACGTCAAATTGAAAAAGATATTACTGCCCTTTCTGCTTTAGAATTATCTAGAATAGAAAAACAATACTCTACCCTACTAAGGGTTTATCTAGATGATGATAAGCTAAATGTGAATATTATTCCATTTAAGTTTAAAAAACCGATCCATGGAATCGGAGCGTATCCTTTAAGGGACCCTAATGATCCCGACCAAATTGATGCATTAATCCAGCAATATGAACGCTTGGACACCCAATTACGAAATGATCGATCTGAATATGAATTTGCAGACACCATAACATCTCAAGAGAGCAACCCTGTCCTCCTAACGTTCTATGAGTTACAAAACAAATTATTGGACTCCTCAGAACAATTAAAAAATAGCTATTTACATCAGCAGCATCTTCAGTTAAACTATCCGCTTAAAGTTAAACAGGCAAAGATGCAATTCACTGCTAAGAAAAATATAGAAAACCAAATTACTAGCTTGATTTCGAATCAAAATGAAGACTGGCTTTATCCAGATGCAGGTAATGCATTAGACTTTCACCAACTCAATATTAAATATTTAAAATATCAAGCTGAAGCCTTCAGTCAAGGTGAATTTGATCATTTCTTCATAGAAATACAACGAGTTCAATTTGATCAATCGAATACCGCATTAGCCTTCTTACTTCGATTTTATCAAGAATTAATGACCCATTTAGGTGCACTTGTAGTGTTACATGAAGCGAAAAATATTATAGAAGTTCAAGGCTTTGGACTTTTTGACTTGATGGCCAAAGAAATTGGTTTACATCTTTACTTTGATGGCCCGGGGAAAATGTCATTCTATAATATTAATATTTTCCAATCTGCAAATGATGAAGTAGATATTGCAGCTATTGACTATGAGATCAAACCAGAGATTGTACGAATATATATAGCTCAACAGATGATTTATGACCTTCAGCAAAACTTAATCTACCCTGTAGACCTCTCCGTTCAAGATTTCTTATTCTTGAACCAAAAATCATTGGATGATATTATGAAGGAAAAATCATCTTTAAATCATTTTTCTGAAGAGTAATTTGATCTATACAGATCTAAACTTGTTTAGCAATAGTAATCAAATTAACTTTGGCGCTTAAATTAAAGCAGGTAAATGGCAACTATAAAATTTACATTTGAGGATAAGAGCATTGAGACCAAGGTGGTTGATCAAGTAGAAGCAGATCAGTCTATCTTAGAAATAGCTGAAGATCATGATATTCATCTGAATCATAATTGTGGTGGAGTATGTGCATGCAGTACATGTCATGTTTACATTGAGCAGGGTGAAGATTCTTTAGAAGAAATTTCTGATAAAGAAGAAGACTTTATTGATAGAGCAATCAATCCTAGAATTAACTCAAGATTAGCTTGTCAATGTATTTTACTAGATGAAAATGCAACTATAGAAGTTGAAATTCCCGATCAATCAAAAATAATTGGTCACGAACACTAAAATAATACAACATGGCTTTTGAAGCTTTTGACGATATGCCAATAAACTGGGCGGATCATGAAGATGTAGCGATGAAACTCTATGAAAAATTTGGAGATGAATTCGGCGAATCAAAAATCTACAGAATTAGATTTACAGACTTATTAGATTGGATTCTTGAAATAGACAATTTTGAAGGTAAAAGAGAAGATTGCAATGAGGGTCACCTAGAGCAAATCCAAGCCAAATGGGTCTATGAATGGAGAGATAATCAATAAAAAAGCCTTTCAATCATGATGAACCTGCTTGAACAATTCAAATCCATTGATACCTTTATTTTTGATGTAGATGGCGTACTTACGCCGGGTGATTTACACATCACTGAATCAGGTGAACTCTTAAGAAGAATGCATGTAAGAGATGGATTTGCACTAAAAACAGCTGTTCGAGCAGGATATTCCATAGCCATTATAACTGGAGGTAGTTCTACAGGAGTTAGCTTAAGGCTTGAAGGTTTGGGCATAAGGACCATTTACACTAAATCACACGAGAAAATGAGTGATTTCAGAGATTTCTTAAGCAATCATCCAAACATTAAGCCAGAAAATATATTATACATGGGTGATGATGTACCAGACCTCCCTGTATTGAATGCTGTAGGACTTCCAGCTGTTCCTAAAGACGCCATTCCGGAAGCTATAGCATTGGCAGCGTATGTTTCACCTGTGGAGGGTGGCAAAGGATGTGTAAGGGATGTTATTGAGAAAGTACTCAAACTTCGAGGTGATTGGCCTGACCCACTACAAGAGCAAGCATAATCATGTGGATGAAAAAAATAAAGGTAATTGCTAAGCATAGCAGACCATTAAACTTATTAGCTATAGCATTACTTCAGGTAATGCTATACTTTTTTGTAATATATCTCCCCTATCAAGATCTAGACCTACCTTGGAGATTAAGTCCACTAGATTTAAGTTTAATTGGCATAGACCTCCTTATAATAACGGCAGCGGGCTATCTAATCAATGATATTTTTGACCGTCAAACAGATGCCTTACACCCACAGAAAAAATCAATTGACAGTTACGAATATTCACCTGTCTTATTCCAGACCAGCTATTGGATATTAGTTAGTTTAGGAGCCGTGCTTACCTTATTTTTAGCATGGAAATTTCAAGAATGGGCTTTGAGCCTATTATACCCTGCCGGAACCTACTTATTATACCTATATGCCCAAAGACTAAAAAGCACTATTTTATGGGGAAATATCCTTATTGCACTGCTGTGTTTATTCCCCGTATGTCTTATGTTTCTTGGAGAAAAGCCAGCCATACTAGCTTTACAACAACTATATCCAGATCAATACTATAAACTCTATTTGGTAATAAGTTTCTACTGTATATGCTCTTTTTTAGCCACCTTTATTAGGGAAATAATAAAAGATCAAGAAGACCGAGAAGCTGATCAAAAAGCGGGAGTAACAACTATAGCTACTGCATTCCCCATAAACCAAATTAGAAGAATAGTTGCTATTAGTATGCTTGTTTTTACAGCTTTACTTATTTTATGCAGTATACTATTGTTCTTTAATTTAAACACCTTAGGCGGTGTGTACTTAATACTAATCCCAACACCATTAACGATTTATAGTGGATATTTATATCAAGGAAGTACTGAATCAAATGATTTCAGGAAACTAAGTCACTTATATAAATTGATTATTTTAACAGGAATTATTGCCTTAGTTTTCATGTAATGAATGTATGAAAGTTTTAGATAGACCGATATTACTTGCATCTAAATCGCCTAGGAGAGAACAACTTCTAAGAGAAGCAGGATTTAATTTCAGAATTGAAGTTAACGAGGTGGCTGAGATATATCCATCCGACATGGACCCTTCTGATATTCCAACGTATCTAGCCGAATTAAAAGCAGCTGGTAATATGGTCAATCTTAGGCCAGACGAGGTATTACTTTGCTCGGACACCATAGTAGTTCAAGAGGATATTGTGTATGAAAAGCCTAAGGATAAGGCTCATGCTATCCAAATGATTGGAGCATTAGCTGGTCGTCATCATACCGTTATTACAGGGGTATGCCTTCAATCAACAGAAAAAAAAGTGGTTTTTGCGGAGCAATCAATCGTGCACATGTATCCTATCTCATCGGCAGAAATTGAATACTATGTAGATACATACCAACCTTATGATAAAGCTGGGGCCTATGCTATCCAAGAATGGATAGGCCATTGTAAAATTTCAAAAATAGAAGGCACCTACAATACGATCATGGGCTTACCTGTTCATCAAATATATCAACAACTTAAAAATTGGGATGCATGAACAAGTATTTATCCATAATAATCCTATTCATTATCGGATCCATTTCTGCTTGTAAGAAGTATGAAGAGGGTCCCTACCTCTCCTTTCGCTCGAAAAATGCAAGACTTATAAATGACTGGACTTGTGTGGCGGGTAGAAACTTTGAAACGCTACAAATTCTAGGTGGGGAGCAAATTGACATGCAATTATACCTTTACGATGATGGATTGTTCAAACTCCAGTACCCCTGTGAACTAATAGACAATTTTTATACTAAAGATTCTCTAGAGGGAACATGGACTTTAGCACAAAATGATGAAGTTCTTGAGTTTGATTGCTCTATATTTTATGAAGCTTGCTCTGATTTAGCTTATGATAGTTTATTCTACATGGATATCAAAGAACTAAAATACAATCGGATTAAATTATTGGATCCAGAGAATAAGGAATATGAATTCATTCCGATTAACTAGGCTTTATCCATTGTCCGCAAATAATACCACAAGCTATAGCAGCATTCAATGACTCAGCACCATTCCCATGTATTCTGGGTATACTCACTGTCTCATCTATCCACTTCAAATTAGAGGATTGAATCCCATTGGATTCATTACCTATAATTAGAATAGAGCCCTTTGGAGGACTCGTTTCATAGACTGAAAGGCCTGTATCAAGTACAGCTCCAAAAGTTTTAAATTCAGGATTTGTTTTTTTAATATCCTCTAAAGAATAAAAGCTAATTTCCACTCTAAATATGGCACCCATACTTGATTGAACGACCTTCGGGCTATATGGATCTACCGTGCCCGGACCACATATAAGCGAACGAATACCAAACCAATCAGCTATCCGTATGATTGTCCCTAAATTCCCAGGATCTTGTATAGCGTCGGTAAAAAAAGATAGACGTTCTTCGCCTACACTACTCCACGATTCAATTTTAGGAATATGCGCTATAGCAATCGCCTGATTAGCCGTAGAAAAGCTGCTGAGCTTATTTAAATCCTTTACACTTATTTCTACTAAGCTTACCCGGACTGGGATAGAAGGCAATTTTTCTAAATACTCTTTCGTTCCAAATACGACATCTACAGCATTTGGTGCTTGAACCAATAGTTCTTGAACCATTTTGGGACCTTCCACCAAATATTTATTATACCTTTGCCTGAACTTTTTTAGCTTTAAAGAATTTAAAAGTTTTAGTTGAGCATTGCTAATCGCCATATTCAATAGAATTTAATGTTGAAGGCATTTTAGCTGTAAAATACTTCACAACTATCATTTAATGAAAAAAGTATTTGCTACATATCTGCACCTAATTTTCATTTTATGTTGCCTTTCATCCTGTAAGGTAACTAAATACCTTGGTCCCGATGAAAGCTTTTTAGTTGAAAATGAAGTTGTAGTTATTGGCGACAAGGACTTAGAAAAAAATCCAGATATAAATGCCGACTTAAATAACCTCTATCTGCAAAAGCCTAATGAAAAGTTTTTGGGTATACCCAAACAATATTTTTACTACAGATTTGAAGAGGAAAAAGATACGACAGGTTTTAAAAAGTGGCTCAAAACTCAGTTTGGGCAAGAGCCCGTGCTATTTAACGATTCTATATTAGAAAGCACTTCGGTTAATATTTCAAATTATCTGCACAGTCGAGGTTATTTCGAAGCTGAGGTTACCGGTTTAAAGATTTATAAAGACAAAAGAGGTCAAAAACTAATAGCTCGCTATGAAATAGACCCAAAGAAACCCTATGTAATTGATTCCTTGGTCTACAGCACTAAAGATGAGGCTATTTCAAAGTACATCCCCTATTTACAAGAAACTTCCCTTTTAAGCCCAGGTAATCGTCTAGATCAACAACTCTATAATCAAGAGTCACAGCGAATTAATCAGACCCTGCGAGAAGAGGGTTTTGCCTTATTTGGTACGCATTTTATAAACAGACTTAAAGTAGATTCCACCGATCAAGCATTTAAAGTATCACTTGAAATACTAAGTCCTGCCAATGGTAAAAATCATAGTAAATATACTATTGGGAGCATAACCATATACCCAGATTATAACCCATCAGTCACTGATTTTGTAAAGACAGACACCCTAGCTCCTAATGTATTTATATTCCAACAGCAGGAAAACTTAATTATAAGGAAAGAAGTATTGTTAAATGCAATAGCATTTGAAAGTGGTAAAATATATAGCCAAAACAGATTCAATCAAACGAATAGACAGCTGGGACAATTGGAGATGTATGGCTTTGTAAATATTAAAAAAGAACTTGACCCTTATAATCCTAATACCCTCAACTTAAAAATATACTTAACTCCAAATAAACGTTTTGCATTTGGTGCCAATGGAGAGTTGAATGTTTCAAAATTTGGTACGAATGATATAGAGGCACAAAGGCTTTTGGGTATATCTTCTAATGTTTCCTTACAACATAGGAATCTGCTGAAGGGAGCAGAATTATTTATTACGAGTTTAGAAGCAGGTGTTGCCTTGAACTTTAGAAGTCGAGGTGATTCATTAGTCAATAATATGGATATCAATGCTGCCGTAGATCTCTACTTTCCCAAATATGTAGACTACTTGGGCATCATGAAAGGCTTGAATAAAACTAAGCTTATTAATGATCGAGCATATAATACACTAATAAGTAACA
>CAJXMP010000044.1 GCA_913056515.1 uncultured Lewinella sp. | reverse complement strand
AGAAGTGGATAAACTAGCATCTAAAGTCACTATACTATCCTGACCACATCCAATCACATCTGGAGCAGCAATAATAGACTCACTCTCAAACACGAACAAATCTAATAAATCTGTAACCTCACAGCCATTTTCATCATTGTAAGTAAAAAAATAGGTCCCAGTCTCATTATATTCGATACCATTCCAAACAAAAGGAACATCCACACCACACATTTCTACAAAATCATATTCTATGGGTGTAGGAGGGTGAGGTAATAATGTCAAAGAAAGAATAGAATCACACCCTAACCAACTTTCATAGGTACATTCATAATATCCAGGGCCTACATTGGAGTGACATTCCCAAGTATAAGTCTCATTTAAACAAATAGTATCAAAAACAGGAGGTATAATAATAGGTGCGCTGACAATAGGTGCTAACACTTGAAAGTTGGTGCCATAATTTAAATCATAACATTCGTTAATCCCTAAAACTTCTAATGCTCCTCCTCCAGGACCCGTAAATTCAACCTCAATGCATATCATTGATCCATCTGGGGAAAAATATTCATTTTGAATTATAGCTCCCAATGGAAGAGTCCATTGATATTCTTGAACACCTGTACCGATGGGCATACAATATTCAACAACAGCTCCAGGACAAACATCTTGTGGTCCAGTTAAAGGCCCTGGCAATGTGGGTGGATCTGTTGAATCTTGTCCTGTCACATTTGTAATCTCAAATTCACATAATGCTCCTGAATATCCATCTAGCATGATTGTATATATTTCCCCTTCTATCAAGCCAGTAGCATTCAATGTAAATGGGTCTAAAGGATTGTTAGGATTTCCTCCGAAACAATTTGACACCGGAGTAAAACCACTAGTTGAAGTACAATCTGATACTTGATAAATTGCTCCTTGTAGTCCATTTCCTTGTCCTTGAGCAGTACACGAAGTGGGATCAATTGTTATATCCATAGTAGGATTAGTAGCAATAAAGGAAAACCATAAATTATTTTGACAAGTTGCAGATGGACAATCTGGACTTTGTGAGAATGGACACACCGTGCTTGACCCAGATTGGGTAGTTGAACTAGAATAATTTAATAATTGATTTACATCACAAAGTAAAGGAGCGTCTTGACATCCAGTTGATCCTGTACCAGCAGGAGGAACAATTTGTGCTGAAAGTATAGTGGGTAACAAAAATTAGGAGGGTTACCACAAGGGAGTGTAGTAAACGGAGCATATAATAAGATCTTTTAACGTATGTTAAAGGTATCCAAAGCGTTAGAAATTCTAACAAATGGTATACCCTTTAGGGTAATTCGTTCAAATATACATTCTATCGAAAAATAAAAAAATGAAGTTGACTTTTGATTCAAAATAATAAAAGGTTTCTACATCATCATACTTGAACTAAATTGGGATATGTAAGATTTACAGCAACCATCTATACACTTCAACTTCAACCTAAGGGCTAGGCATTTTTACTCCTATTCAAAGAGGAATGCCATTTAAAGGTCCTATCACCTTTAAGGTTTCCCCTGAACAAAGCAGGGTTAATTGTTTCATTGTTATACCAGGTTTTAATCATCAAGAAAAAACCCCAAATGGGATTTAATCCGAAGTCTTAAAGAAAGAATATTTTTCTATCCTAATCAAAATCTACATAATTCCCTTAAATTACAAAAAAAGACTCCGTGTAATAATTACACGGAGTCAGAAAAATACTTAACACCTACAATTAAGTCTTATTTGGTAATTGTTACAGAGCCTTTAAACTGCTCTATATGGCCATCTACAAATAGTACGTCGATGAAATAGGTGTACACTCCAACATTAGCTATAGCACCATTTATTCTACCATCCCAGCCTAAACTTGGATCATTTGGCGCGAAAAGCTTTTGAGTAAACACAGAACCTCCCCAACGATCATATATTTGGAAATCAAGAATTGATTCTACCTCAGATCCAGCATAAATCACTAATTGATCGTTTATACCGTCACCATTGACACTGAAAATATTAGGCACAAACACCTCATATTCCTTTTTGACCAATAACTCTAATATATCCGTAACACTACAAGTACCTACCTCAATAAATAAGCTAGCCGTCATACTTTGTTGCGGATACGCATATACAGTCAAACAAGTATCACAGGAGAAAACCTCTGATGGAGTCCATTGAACATCCGTGATATTTGCGATATCAGTATTGATTACTGTTTCAATCAAAATACTATCACCAACCCCAATGAATCCATTTTCAAATACACTATAATCTAAATAAGTTTCTAAAGCCAGCGGAGATGGATTAACTAAGGTCGCTGAAGCAGTTGCTACACATCCATTTACATCTTCCACTTGAACCACATATTCTCCAGCACTTAATCCACTAAATATGGTATCTGAGGTTAATACACCTCCCTCCAGCGAGAACATATATGGTCCCGCTCCACCTGATACAGACTCTACAATAATAGCTCCATCCTGATCATTATGACACTTCAATTGGTCTGTCAACAAGGTTAAATCTGGAATATCTTGAGCAACATCAACTACAATAGAACTAGTCGAAGAACATGAGCTATTGACATCCGTTACTGTCAACTCGTACAATCCACCAGCATCAATATCAAATGTATATGAGTCAGATACTACATTACTATTCAAGGTCCATTCATATACATAGGATGGATCTGGAATACTAGACAGAGTCCCTATAGGATCCGTACAAGTCAAGGTCCCAGTAGACGTAATATCAATAACCGGAAGTTCATCAATAATCACGGTTACCGCTGTAGCATTATCGGAACATGGAGCAGATGAATTCACAAAATATTCAAAGGTATAAGTACCCACAGATTGATTGTCAATATTAAATGTGCCTGCATTAGCATTAAATGCGCCTCCACTGGAAGGAATCAAAGAAGTCTCTGACCATGTTCCACCAGCATCTTGATTGGCTAATAAGTCTATTAGATTGACAACTGCAGAACTTTCGAAACAGAAATTAATGGCATCCAAGGCCTGTCCAGATTCCAATTGATCGCTCAACTCTACATCAAGCGTATTGGTCAATACACATCCTACAGGTGCAGGATCAGTATAACTTAAACCTAGCTGATATGTTCCTGGTGCAGCATTAGTTAGACTTAAAGATGAACCATTCAAACTGGCAGCAGTATATCCTCCAACAGGAGGGTTTAGAAGAATAGCCCATTCAACATTTACGGTTGGATCAACCAACAAGTCATCTAAGTTTAATTCCGCAAAACCATTACACTGCGTAGCTGGAATAGACACATCTAATACAGGACAAACACAATTTTCAACGGTCAAGGTAATATACTGTGTACCACTAAAACAGGATGAACTTCCTGGATCAATATCTACACCTATTACATAATCACCAGGGGCAACACCTTCTAAATCAATATTCGGTAATGTCCCTGTAAATGGACAATTATCAATATTGGTCCAGGTCAATGGACCGTTTGCACTGATAATAGAATTACTTAAATCTATCTGAGTCGAAGACCCCGTATCTGTACTGTTACACACAGAGGCACTTGGTTCTACACTGACAAAGGCTGTTTCCTCTACTGTCAATTCAAAAACGGAACCACTCGTGTTAAAACAGCCGTTTTCATTTTCCACAGATATTAAAGTAATTTGGTAAGTACCTGGGGTATACCCCTCAAATGCTACTTCTGAACCTTGCATTACACATGGTATATTGGATACTAGACCATTACCCATGTCTAAGATAATTTCAGCACAATCCGTGTAGAGAATATTCAAGCCTACTACTGCCGTGTCTCCAACACAAATACTCATACTACTAGAAGTAAATGTTGCTTCTGGCAAGGCTTCAAATTCAAACGGGATGCTATTACTCCAGGATAAACATGGATCAGTAAGATCGACTAGACCACCTAAATCATTTCCAGCAACAGCCGTAATATAATAGGTTTGATTAACATTCATCCCAGACCCCAAACTAATAGTTCCAATGGCACTTTCACTAATCAATCCTACAGTCAAATCAGAAGGGTCAGGATTAGCCTCATGAATCAAATAACTAACTATATCATTGGCATCTAATACGGTTCCTGTTGGAGCATTTACCGTTATAGATTCATCCTCGCAAAGTTGATAAGATATATTCTCTAATTGACCTACCGCTGTTAAACAAGGACAAGAATAGGAACCACTATACAATACTGGTCCACACAGATTAGCATCCAAAACTTCAAAACTATAAGACTCCCCATTGAGTATGGGGTCAGATGTAAATACACTTCCAGCCCAAGTTCCTGTTATTCCAGAAACAGTAAAAGGACCAGTTCCAGCAACCAACTCAATTTGAACTTGGTACTGTTCAGATGTATTATCACATAAATAATCTACCACACCACTATCTAGCGGCTCTTCATTGAATTGAATGGTCGTTGTATCCGAATTGGTACAGCCTAAGATATCCGAAACAATGACAAATGTATAAAGTCCTGCTTCAGTCACCTCAACACTAGTACTCACATCGTTTTCATCTGAAAAATTAACTAATCCAGGTCCACTAGCAGTCCAATGTACTAGACCAGTATCTACCTGAGCATCCAGTTGGCTGAGCAGTCCACAAACTTCTCCAGCTAAACCAGCATCTACAACAGGCATACTTTGCACTTCTACGGTTTCACAAATCCAAGGTCCAAAGCCACATTCGTTGGAAACTCGAACACAAACATCACAAGACCCAGCAGATAGCCAGTTTACTTCTATAGTGTCAGTAGTAGAGGATCCTACAATACTTGCACAGGCTCCTGGAATATCCCATTCTACAGCTGTAATATCATTACTATTAATCTGATAAGTATAGGTTTGAGGTGTATCAAAACAAGAGAATGTATTCCCCACAACAGAAGGTAACTCAGGCGCATCGCCTAACAGCACGTCAAAACAAGTTTCCGTTGAACTACCACAACCATTTGTAGTAGTTAAACAAAGTTGACCTGCTCCACCTTGAGTCCAAGTGACATCAATACAATCCAATGCAGGATCACTATCAATAACTCCTCCAACTACTGTCCAATTATAGAAAGAGGCATCAGTAGAAGTACCACAATACGTTTCAGTTATACTATTGCAAGATTCATCAGCCCCGGAAATAACAGGATCTCCTGGAATAGTCCCACCTTCTACATCCATACAGAATAGTGGACTATCAGCACATTCTCCTGAACCATAGACACAAACTTGACCGCCCAACGGACAACCAGTCCAATCTAACTCAATCGTCTCTGTTCCCTGACCAGAAGTAATAACTCCACAGTCTGAGGTCCAAACAAAATCTTGTATTAATGTATCAGCATTATTTACTGTATAATTCACAATACTTCCATCACATACAACATCTGCTCCAGTGATTTCAGGAGTCAAAAGTTCTGGAACTACAAATACATTAAAACAGTCAGCTTGATCAGAATTACATGTCCCTACAACCTCCAGACATACATCCCCATCCAATGGATCTGTCCAAACCACCTGTATCTGATTAGTCCCTTGACCACTTAAAATAGATCCACCAGTAACATTCCATATATAATCCAATACAGCTGCATCATCTGTTACTTGATATATACTTGTTTCATTTAAACAAACTCTATCATTTCCTGATATGTCATTAACTGGAACGTTAGGGATTTCACTCAGCTGCAAACAAGTTGCGGGACTCGCTTCACAGGCTCCTTCAGCCACCACACATACCTGCTCAAGATCGCAAGATGAACTAACAATAGCGGTCAATGTATCTAAATCTGAAGCACCAATAATAGTCATACAGGCTGGAACCTGCCAACTAAATCCTTGTGATAAACCATCAGTTGCTTCAGCAGTAAATATTAAAGTATCTTGATCACAAAATGTATTTACTCCATTCATTATAGGCGAAGCAGGAGCAGAAATAATTTGCACATTCATACAGTCCGTTGGACCATTGCCACATTCAGACACACCTGCTACACAAACTTGTCCCCCTCCAGAATTACCCCAGACGACAGTCACAGAATCCGTACCCGCACCAGCAATTATATTTCCATCACCAATTAAGGTCCAAGCAAAATCTGTTGTAGAGGTTAATAAACCAGTATAGACAGCAGTATCACCTGGACAAACTTGATCTAAACCACTTAAATCAGGTGCATCTAAAGCAATAGAAAAATCAACTGAAATACACTCTGGTTGAGCAGGACCACATTCATCTGAAACAGTAATACAGACATCCCCAGGGTTTGGATCAGTCCATACCACCACTAAAGATGGGAACCCATCTCCACCACTTAATACAGTTAATGCTGGAGGATAAGTCCAATCAAATGCTATATAATCTGGATCTACTGTTGAAGTAAAAGTCAAGGTATCTCCAAAGCAAATCTCATCTGGCCCAGTTATAGTAGGCTGTGTAGGAACTGTTATAACCTCATTTACACAAACTGTAGCAGTATCTGAACAGAATATCCCTGTAGAATCTCGACTCACCACTAAATCGTAGCAACCTGGTTCAGAAACTTGAACTACTGGATTCGTAGAGATAAGTGTGCCCGATTCATCAAACCAATTGAAACTACTTCCAAAGGAACCAGCATTAGTCAAGAAAACAGATGGCTGCGTACAAGTAATATCTTGAGGTTGTGGCGCTACTGCCTCCACAAAAAATTCAGAAACAATGATGGTCGTATTACTATCACATCCATTAACTGCAAGATCAGTCAAATAATGATTTCCAGGTCCATATCCCACACCCGCTACATCTAATTCCTCACCAGGACAAACAACCCCTTGTATAATTACATTAGCATCAGACAAAGGACTAATCAATAAATTAACTAAACTATCACACCCTAGATAAGAAGTTAGCATCACTGGATATAACCCTGGATTACAATAGTCTACATTATTATAGTTATAACAATCCCCAATACATAAATCTACTTCTAAAGTAGATGGGGCTGGCACTGGTCCTATTAATAAATTAAAGCAATCATCTGACAAATCACCACAAAAAGAAGGTGAAGCTCCATTCAAATCATCAGATAATGCCGTGTAAGGTTGGCCAATATATACTGGATATGCCCCTGCGTCTGATAAAACATACGAGAGTCCACAAACAGTGTATTCCCCTATCGCAAGCGTTGAAAAATTTGAACTAAATGTGAAATCTTGTATGATGCCCGTAGCTACATCTGTAATGACATAAGCATAACCATATTCTGTAGCAGACGGCGGCGGACCATTATTATAAATTGGTGTAATTCCTAGATTTAGACTCGGATCAAATTGGCAGGACTCCACATCACTTTGGGCCAACTCCCCTCCATCTGCTTCACAATTAATACAATCCACAACACCACAAGAAAAAACCAAAGACCAGGTGACTAGCTGACCAACATCAGCCCCACAGACATCATTAACCGTCAACGCCCAAGTACCATTGGCGGGATCCCCCGGAACATTAAAATCATCTAAATTACAATTTGGAGCTTGTGAAGCACCCCCAAAAGGATCCGTAACATTACAAGGTACCGTCCAATCCCCTTGCAAACAAGGTCCAGCGCCACCATTATTACAAGCATATTCAGTTCCACCAGTAAGTGGATTACTATCTCCAAGTAAGACACACACCTCAAGGTCATCCTCATTAGTACCACAACCTCCACTACCATTATTGGCGTCAGCCATCACCAAATAATTCAAACCCGAAGGAGAAGTCAAACTAACAGAGAGATCACCAATCCAGGTATGATCAATCGTAAAACAAACTTGTTCTAATGAGCATTGACCAAGGTCATTTGGACCATCTACAGTTACGTCTAAATATCCTGTAAAAGAACCATTATCAGTAATAGGTAAAGGACAATTAGTACATTCGCACGGCTGTGCAGAAAGGTAAATCGGGAACATTAAGAATAGACATATCGTAATAATATTACGACATAGTGTAACAAGTATCTTGTTCATTGTGTAGGTGTTGTTCTTCGTTTTTGAAAAAAGTTGCTTGATCGTTTTCGTTAACGAGAAGTTAAGTGATTTTTAGGCATCTAAATGGATGCTAGCTGTCAAAAAATCACATAGAAAATTTTCAAAAATATTTTACAATCAACTAAGAACCATTAAGTTAACAATTGCCTTGAAAAATTCCCAATAATATTGTCTTCTATTGTACTAATACTAAATCACCTTTAAGCATCCGTATTTCACCATCGGACAGCTCTACTTCTGCATACCATAAGTATTCACCTACATTAGCCCTCTGACCATTGATATATCCATCCCAACCATAGGTATAATCATTGGGTGAAAATTCTTTTTGCTCAAACATTAATTCACCCCACCTAGAAAAAATCTTGAAATCCTTAATTATGGCTACCTCACTGCCAGAGAATACCGTTACTATATCATTCACACCATCGCCATTCGGTGTAAAAATATTGGGTACATATACTTTATAGCGATCCACTGCTATCAAGGTAGTCTCAATAGTCCGCACACACCCTAAGTTATTAATAGCCTCAATTTCAATGACTTGATCAACAAAGACAGGTAAGGTAAGTACTACCCCGTAATCTAAATAATCTCCACCAATGGTATACCAATTAACCTCTAAATCAGCATAATTACTAGCGACCTCAATTTCCACATTTGAACCTATTTGGACTTCCTGTTCAAAATCCAAGACGAATAACTCCATTTCGACTGGATTAACTAGATCAAAACTAGCTTTAGTTGAGCAGCCCATTTCATCTGTCAAAACAACATCATAGCTACCTGCACCTAATGAGGTTACCTCGTCCATTCCCAATTCTTCTCCATTTAATGAAAGTGTATATGCCCCATGCTGTACCTGAATCTCCGTTATTTCTAAAAGACCATCTTCAAAATCATGACAACTAATTGGACTTACCTCTATTTCTAATACGGGACCGTCTAAGTCCTCTATAACCTCAACAGTATCTCTAGACGAGCAGCCAGTAGAAGAATCAAAAACGATTAATTCGTATAATCCTGCTTCTGAAACGGTAGGTTGACAAGCAAAAACATCACTTATGACTCCACCAGATATACTGTTCCACAAGAATTCGTAATTAGAAAAATCACATAAATGGGTACTTCCAATTGGTACATTTGTGACACCTGTTTCAATTCAATAGATAAAATACCCGACAATTTTTGGTGTCGGAAAAAAGATTAGTGCTGTCAAGTAGCCCGATAATAGATTTGATTATTGTTACAAAGTCACAAGTGACTGAACATCTTCTGGATTGGCATAAAAAAAGTGTTCCGATTTACCTCGAAACACTTTAAATTTAAATCAATATATTATAAAATTATAATTTTATTAGTTTTTTCATCAACCGTTGCTTTTCCCCACTAATCTCAAGCACATAGACGCCTGACGCAACAGCCTGTAAATCAATAGTCGACTCCACATAGCCCTGCTCCAACTCTAATGCACTTTCATAAATCATTCGTCCTGTTAAGTCAACTACCCGAACAGATAATCCCTCCGTTGAATAATCACTCGTTTGAACTTTCATGATATATTCTCCTAAACTAGGATTTGGATATACCTCAAAATAATCCACAGATAATATCTCTTCTACGGCAACAGGAATATATTGTACCTCCGTTGTGAAGGTATCAGATCCACATTCATTGGAAGCCACTAATTCTACTTGATAAATACCAGAAGCGTCATAGATATGTAGCGGAGAAGTTCCACTACTACTATTTCCATCACCAAAATCCCAAGCATAACTAGTAGCATTTTCAGAGAAATTATTGAATTGTATACCCCCTATACTTCCAGGCTGATAACTGAAGCTAGCTTCTGGCGCTTTACCTACACTGATATAATTAGTAAACTGAATCGTGTTACTCCCTAAAATGTTACTTACAGTTAGCGTCACATTGAATTCACCAGGCTCTTGATATAGTACATCTGGATTCTGCTCAGTAGATGTCGCAGGTGCACCCCCCTCAAATTCCCAAGACCAAGTATCTACATTTTGAGAAGATAAATCTTGGAAGGACACAAGCATCGGAGCACATCCACTTAGAGGGTCAGCACTGAAAAATGCAGTTGGGAAAGTAGCATCTATAACTACCTCAACTGAAGTACTCACGGTATCACAAGGATTCATAACTGTTAGTACTACAGGATAATTACCTACCTCGCCATAGTTATAACTAGGAGAAGCCATATTTGAGGTACCAACACCATCACCAAAATCCCAAAAATAAGTCTCTCCACCAGTAGAAGTATTCTCAAATACTACTGAATAGCCGGAAACTGTATGATCAAATCCCGCAGTTGGGACATCGTAAACTTCAATTTCATTTGTCAATTCATATACGCCTTCACCATTCCCATTACTGGCAATCAAAGTCACAGAATAGAATCCTGGCGAAGCATATGTTACAACCGGGTTCTCATCCGTAGAAGTTGATGGACTTCCACCAGGGAACACCCACAAATAAGAATCACTGTTCGCAGAAGACTCATTGACAAAGCTAACCGTAGCAGGTAGACAATAGGAATCTTGATTATAACTGAAAAGAGCTATTGGAGCACCCACAGAAATCAATACCTGCTGTTCTACTACCAAAGTCTCACAATCGTTTTCAACAGTGAGTACAACGGTATACAATCCATCTTGGTCATAAATGTGCGTCGGATTTGTTTCACTACTAAAGGCTCCATCACCAAATGCCCATTCATAAGTATTTGCATTAGTAGAGTTATTGGTGAAAACGACCTCTGTTCCATTTACTACAAAGTCAAAACCAGCAGTACCACCCAAAGCCACAGTAATATAATCAGCAATCGTCAAGGTATCCGTACCAACCGTATTAGTCACAATCAGTGTCACTGGATATGTTCCTGCCTGGTCATAAATAACTACTGGATTCGCTTCTGTTGAAGTACTTGGTGTTCCTCCCTCAAATATCCACTCGAATGCTGTTGCATTAGCACTAGATGTATTACTGAAAGGCACCTCAAACGGCGTACAACCAACTTGAGCAGCAACATCAAAGCCTGCAACAGGAGGTAGGAATATATCAATCAGTTGAATAACACTATCAGATCCACAAGCATTACTTGCAATAAGTAGTACCTCGTAGGTTCCATCTTCATTATATACATGAGTTGGATCCACTTCATTACTTGTTCCTCCATCTCCAAAGAACCAACTGTAATTATCTGCATCAACAGATTGATTAGTAAAATCAACAGTACCTAAATTCACCGTGGCAGTGAAACCTGCCGAAGCATCAGGTTGAACAGTGATAAACTCTTGAAAATTAATTGTATCAGATCCAGCTGCATTGGAAACAATTAACTCCACATCATATAATCCACTCGTAGAGTAAGTAACTAGTGGATTTTGTTCAGATGAACTAGAAGGAGCACCACCTTCAAATGTCCAGTTATAAGTAGCTGTATTTGACGAGGAAGTACTAGTATATTGAACAACACCATCTATACAAACGGTATTTGTATCCACCTCAAACCCTGCAGTTGGCGGCGTTACAATTAATACATCTTGTATGAGCGTATCCGAACCACAAATACCTGATGCAATCAGCATGACAGCATAGGTGCCATCAGCGACATAAGTATGCGTAGGATTTTCTTCTGTACTATCATTTCCATCACCAAAATCCCAAACTTGGCTATCTGATGCCAAAGAAAGATTGGTGAAATCTACCTGATCATTTGCAGTAACAAAACTGAAATCTGCAAGGGGATCACTAAACACTTCAATGTAATCTTCCAATAAAAGCGTTGTGGAACCATTAGCATTGCTTACCGTTAAAGTGACATCGTATATGCCTGGAGTTTCGTAGACCACTATTGGATTCTGTACACTTGAAGTAGCCGGATTTCCACCTTCAAAAGTCCAGGACCATGCATCGACATCAGGCACCCCACCATCATCAAACTGCACGGTCAAGTCAGCGCATCCATTCACTACATCTGCATTAATAACCGCTGGAGGGCCCAAACTAACAACTATAGTCTCTGTCAAAACAACCGTATCACAGCTATTTATCGCGTACAAACTTACATCATACGTACCCGTTGATCCATACGTATGGACTGGATCTGTTGCAGTACTAGTTTGCGCATCACCAAATTCCCAGAAATAAGATGTGGCATCTTGTGAATTATTCGTAAATGTAACATCCAATCCACTATTGGCAGCGGTAAAATCCGGCACAGGCAAAGGCAGAATCTCCACATAATCTGCTAAAAGCAAAGTATCACTTCCCACTCCATTACTTACAACTAATTGAACATCAAAAATCCCCGCTTGATCATAAGTCACTATCGGATCTTGAGCGTCTGAAGTAGCTGGTGTTCCTCCCTCAAAAGTCCAACTCCATGTTTGTGTATTTGGAGAAGCATCCTCCTCAAATTGAATGGTCACAGGCAAGCAACCACCTTGATTATCAGATAAAATACCAGCAGTTGGTAATGTCGCTATGGTAATTAATTCCGTGAGTGTATCTGAACCACAAGTATTGGATGCAATCAATGACAATGAATAAGTCCCATCAGCACCATAATCATATGTTGGTGAATCACTCGTATCAGTCCCCCCATCTCCAAAGGTCCAAAGGTAAGTATCTGCATTGGTGGATAGATTGGTCAACGAAACCACCTGTCCAGCAATCGCACTGGAAAAATCAGCATTAGGTATGTCTAACACCTCAATATAATCTTCTAGGAGTAAAGTATCTGATCCGTTGGCATTTGTAGCAATTAAAGTCACATCGTAAGTCCCCACCTGATCATAATCAACTACTGGATTAGGACTTGTCGAAGTACTCGGTGTTCCACCTTCAAATGTCCAAGCCCAACTATCCGTATTACCACTGGATAAATCTTCAAAGTTCACCGTCATTGGTAAACAACCTGTTGTTATATCTGAACCGATACCAGCAATAGGCAATGAGCTAAGTACAATCTCTTGTGTAATAGTATCTGAATCGCAGTCATTCGTAGCGATAAGCTCTACAATGTATGTACCATCGGCTGCATAAGTATGACTTGGATCACTATCAGAACTAAAGTTTCCATCACCAAAATCCCAAGCATAGGTATCTGCATCCGATGAGGTATTGGTGAAATCTACCGTATTTATATTGGTAACGGAAGTAAAGTTCGCTACTGGCAATGCGGAAACAGTGATATAATCAGTTTGAGTAAAGGTATCATCGCCCGCTGTACTACTCACCGTTAAAGTCACTGAATAAACACCTGGCGTATCATACACGATTTGAGGATTGGCCACATCAGAAGTAGTTGGAGTTCCTCCGGGGAAAGACCAATCCCATGCAATAACATTATTGGTTGACTCATCCACAAAAGAAACGGTATCGCCCGCACAAACATCAGTTTCTAGAGCAGAGAATCCTGCCACTGGTAAGCTTTCCACAAAGATAGTTTGTTGAGTAGCGTCTACTCCACATGGACCAGTCACCACAAATAAAACAGTGTACGTTCCGTCGTTGGCATAAGTATGACTTGGATTTTCTAAAGCAGACCCATTACCATCACCAAAATCCCAAGAAAAAGAAGTGGCTGTTCCCGTTGAAGTATTTGTAAAGTCAACCGTACCATTATTATTTACTGCAGTGAAGGATGCATCTGGTGCATCTTCAACTGTGACTATATTATTTATAGTGGTTACATCTGATCCTGCAGGATTTATGGCGGTTAAGGTCACCGAATAGGTCCCTGGTGTACTGTAAAGCACAGTTGGATTTTGTAGAGTTGAAGTAGCTGGAGTTCCTCCCGGGAAATTCCACACCCATGAGGTAGGATTATTAGTGGATTGGTCCAAGAAATTCACGGTATGAGGAGCACATCCCGATGATGGTATTGCAGTAAATGCCGCAACTGGAGGATTTATGACAACACAAGAGCTTGAAAAGCGAATGTTGTCTACAAACATATTATTACCATATCCTGTCTTATTGACAATTTTGACTTTAATATTGGATAGGCCGTCATAGGCTGATAAATCCACAGTCAAACATCCAGGGCCATAAGTGGTAGCAAAACACCAATCTGTATCAGCACTTGGAAAAAATTCTGTTGTACTTTGAGGTCTAGTAGCAAAGTTCCCACTACCATTTTCTGTATCAGCAAAAATGGTAGTATATGTTCCACCTCCATTGGTAGAGATGAGGACTTTAAGAGAATCTTTATATGTATTTGAATATCGCCTGTAAGCATATTCAATATTCAATTCAGTATTAGTACGACCTATAAAATCTAATGTTGGAGAAACTAAAGCATCTTCCTGACCCGCGGCATCGTAATCATAATTATTCACGAACATGGCTTTTGTTCCCTGCCTCGTTCCTTGTACCGAGGTATTTGTCCATGTTTCCGCATTATCTGGGTTTTCTATGGTAAATTGACCTGCACCAGATTCAAATCCTTCATAGAAAAAGACATCGGTACCACCTGCAGGAACAACATTCACTATACCGTTTAAAGTAACTGAATTAGACCCATTCGCATTAGTTACTGTAAGCGTAACATTATAGGAACCTGTGCTATTATATTGAACGGTTGGACTCTTTTCTGTACTCGTACTAGGTGTTGCACCTGGCATATTCCAAGACCACGAAGTTGGAGAATTTTGCGATTGGTCAAAGAAGGTCACATATGACCCTTGGCAAACCACATTATTATCCGGAGTGAATAAGGCCACTGGTGGAACCGGTGGAGGACAAAAAGATAAACAACCATTTGGTGGATCAATGGTAGGTATATATGCATCAAATTGATTCTGCGATTGTGTAGACCAAGTTGTAGCCGAATTCACAGAGGGCGCCATGATTGTATTTGAACCTGAAGCATCATGCGTAAAACTTAAATTATGCCCCATCTCATGCGCATGCAATACTCTTAAAAATTGAGCATTAGTCGTGAAATCTTGAAGAATATGATATCTAATACTTGTACAAACTGCACTAAGCCAAGCTAATCCAATAGTACCTCCATTAAAATCTCTATCACTCCACAAAGCACCTACATCATGCGTAGCCGAAAATCCAGTCGGTCCCCAACTCGTAAAATCATTTAATAAGGCACCTGAATCCGTTGAAGTGGTAAATGGATCAGCTCCTGATGAGGTAGGTACAAAGATCTCAACAATTAAGAATTGTATCTCGTCACTAAACTCATTATCATAATTACCCTGCACATTATTTAATACTGCAGTATTATGCGCTTCAACCGCTGCAACTGAACCGTAGGATTGATACATCAAAAAATCATTCGCATAGGCAATCTCCAGTTCAAAACAATTACCTGGCATCCTACTACTAGATTGTGTATGTTGCTTCTTCAATAGGTCCCCACGGAAATGCATTTCAGTCACACCACACTTAAGAGGTGCATTTTGCTTAACAGCACTAGCCGGATAAGCAACAAACAAATCTTCTGCTACACCGTCCTCGAAGTACCTTAGAGGTTCTATGAATATGGCATCATTGCCTTGTTCAATGTATCCATATAGAAAATCTTCCATTATGGTCAATCGAACTTGGTTTTCCGTTCCGGTAACTATACCGCTAAACGTATGAATATCTGGAGAAGTAAATCCTACCCGTTCACCATATTCTGCAGCAATAGTCAATCGATAATTATCTGCCTTAACCTGGCTAGGTTCCAAAGCTAAATTCCAAGCATAGGTGCTTCCAATATCAAAAGAAGTCAAAAATCCTTGTTGACCATCTTTGCGCTGGTCTAGAATTTCTTTGGTATCAAACTTGAATATAGTGTATGAATTAAATTGCTCATTTAGATTATGATTGATAGTTGAAGTCTGACCATACGTCATAGGCTTTTGAGCATCAACCACAAAAGCAAAACATCCTAACAGAAGAAATACGAATAACCGGTATAACATCTAGATTAGTTTAAACGATTCTGAAAAACAGTCTATTCGATTGGGTAGCTTCCAATTGGTGAAGAGGGGTCTTGAAAACAAAGCCAGTAGACATTAATTAGCATTTTATTTAGCTAAATAAAAGTGCTACGACAAAAATTATAATGAAAATAAGGACTTATGATAAAATTCAGACAACTTTAAAACCTTAAAGTTTAATTAAAAAACCCCTGTTTCAATAAAAACAGAGGTTAAATGATCGTTCTTTCCCAAAACAATCGTTAACCTTATTTAAATGGAACAAATATGTTAGAATGCTTCCTACTTTATAAGTGACAAGCGTTTATTTTAAAAAGAATAACATCATATTTTAATTAATTCAAATATAATAAATTTTTATACTGGTGCATGTTAATCATTAAAAAAGTAAAGGTCATAGCTTTTTATTAGATTGGCACTATAAAATATTTTCTATGAGAACTAAGCATATTATTGTACTCCTAAGCTTCTTCGTGTTATGTTTTTTTTCAACTGACACTTATGCACAAAGAGGTAAACCACGTAAAAGCTCAAAATCTTCCGTTGACAAAGCATTTGAAAACGATGGAGACCTTATGAGTAAATTATGGTTTGGCGGAATGGTCCAACCTGGATTTAGCGGTAATGCCAATATCAATCAGTTTGTATTTGGCTTGACACCTATGGTGGGTTATAAAATTTCAGACAAATTATCTGTAGGCCCTAGAATTGCCTTGAACTATACCCACATTAGAGGAATTGGTAGTCCTGACTTTGGATTCACAGTAGATAACTATCGAGCGAATTTGATGTCCACCTCCTTTGCCCTATTCGGACGATATAAAATCATTCCAGCTATTTTTGCGCATGTGGAATATGAGAATCAACAAAATAAATTCTATTACACCCTCGATACCTTCTCCGGGGCAATCTTAGCGATCGATCCCATAACGGATGATGTATTAATTGAAGTAGAGCGCAGAAATAATGCCTATGTTGGACTTGGTTATACGACCACAGGCACTATTTTCAACACTGAAGTTACCGTATTATACAATGTATTAGAAGATCCTAACTCTAATCGAATCCCGATCAGCTTTAGATTCGGATTAAACTATAACTTTTAAATAAAAAAGGTCCCGATGCTTTCATCGGGACCTTTTTTTAAAATGTTAATTGGAAACCTAGTAAATAATTCGTTCCTGCCTGTGGATAAAGGCCTAACAAATAACTTACGTTCCCTGAAGATTCATCGATATAGCCATACGCCCATGCGTTAGAAGCATATTTTTGATTGAATATATTCCTTAAGGTGAAATTCATATTCCACGATGGTCCTTCCTTGAACTGACCAGAAAGCATAGCCCTCAAATTCGTGAAAGTATAAGCTGGCAGTGCAGCTTGCTCATTCCCTGTATTGTCAATGTATTGCTTGCCTACATATTTACTCAAGAGGGTAATATTCAACTGCTGCTCTTTTTGCTTCTTCCAAACATTCACACCAATTTGGGCAGCTCCAGTAACAGCTGGAGAAAATGCCAATGGCTGATCATTAATAGCCACCTCTTCTGTACCCTGCCAATCAAATTCTGTATTAAATACATCTAAAAAGGCAGTATAGGCACCAATTCTATTTTGACTTAATGTTGTATT
>CAJXMP010000043.1 GCA_913056515.1 uncultured Lewinella sp. | reverse complement strand
CCTCAGTCTCTTCATCTTGAAAATCTTTTGGTCTACCCATAATTTGGATAGCATGTTCAACCATGTCTTTGGATACAATTAAATCATCTTTCCCTTTTTCTGATAGGATTTCGCCTAATCGTTGCTCGATTCCATCGGTGATTTCTTCTTTTTCATCTGCATGTTCAAAGTGTTTATGCAGTTCTAGTAAATAGGCTTTTAATATGGAATATGCATCCTCATCAATAGTAAGAGGTATACCGCCGAGGTTAATATGAAATATGTTATTCATTACTTTCGCTTATGAGTTTGGTGTGGTCTGTTCCACTGCATTTGCGAGTTTAGACCAACTTGAATTTAATTGAGTTAAAAAATCAGTACCTGCTGGTCTTGTGGTGTAATATTTCCTAGGTGGGCCTGATTTACTTTCTTTCCACTTATATTCAACTAGACCGGCTTTCTTTAGTCGACTAAGGATAGGGTATAGGGTCCCTTCCACTACAATCAGACTAGATTCTTTTAGTTTGTTGATTATATCAGATGGATAGATTTCCTGTTCTGAGGCCATGCCTAGAATACACATTTCCAAAATGCCTTTTCGCATTTGTGCTTTTGTGTTTTCTATATTCATATCACGAATATAATACGAAACCTAGTACTATGCAATGCAAGGTACTGGGTTATACATGGTTTTATATATGAACGGTTGGAAATAATCGACAAAAGAAAAAGGCACTTAAAAAGTGCCTTTATTTTATTCTTCTACATCTTTCGATTTAGTTATTTTATTCAGCAACAATTGTGCCTTGATCATAAAGTCAGGGAAGTGATCTCTGAATTCATTATGCGTAGCTAACAATCTTGCTGCATCCCATGCTGCTGTTTTTGGCATTAGGTGCTTAGCAGCCATAGGGTGGATCCAATATTCATTATTATTAGATCTTAACTTGCTATCAATATGATCGAATTCGAATCCTGAAACTAGGGATAACTTATTCAAAGAGAAAAGGTATTTAGTTTCTTTATTAAGGATTTTCTGCAAATCAATAATATTTCTAGGCCTTCTAGGAGAATCGAATTTGAATCCAGTGCTTTCACAAAGGAATACATCTCTTCTACCATCGAAAGTTATGATATTATTGATCGTATATTTCTGGAATACAGTCTGTAGGAATCGTTTGATTTGAGCTTTTGCAGGACGAAGTTGTCTAAAGTTATACTCCACTGCTCTTTCATCTAATTCAAAGTCTTCTTGGAAAGGTTTAACTCTTCCCGTGCTCATATTAACTACTTCTTTGACTTTCTCTACCGTATGGCCTAGTTCATCTACCTTAGAATAAACACTTACATAATCTATATTACCTCTGTTTTGCCAGTTTTCAATATAGATTTTGTTCGTTGTTGCCTCAAAGAAGAGAATACAAATTTCAGCTATTGCGTAGAAATTAGGTTCACCTCCATAGATGTTACCATATTTTAATTCTAGTATAGCAAAGTCTTTTTCTGAGGTAGGTCTTTGAGGAACATTTCTGCGTCTATTATTCTGCATACGTCCTCCTCCTCGGTAGCCACCGCCACCGCCTCTGTTTCCACCATATCCACCTCTGTCTCGATTATTATATCTAGATTGGCCTCGGTCATTGTCATAACCTCTTCTATCGCCTCCGCGATCACCGTAGCGGTCATTGTCATAACCTCTTCTATCGCCTCCGCGATCATTGTAGCGGTTATTGTCATAACCTCTTCTATCGCCTCCGCGATCACCATAACGGTCATTATCATAACCTCTTCGATCACCGTAGCGGTCATTGTCATAACCTCTTCGATCACCTCCGCGATCGTTGTAACGGCTATTTCGATCATCGTTGTATCGATCGTTGTTATATCTTCTGTCCTCGTTTCTGTTGTTGTCGTGCCTATCGTTTGAGTAATCGTTATTTTCTGGACGATCGTCTGACTTTCTTGGGAAATCCATAAATGTACTTGGTTACCTATGATTTAATTCAATGCTCTCGAAATGATCTGTTTAGTTTAGGGTTAGATCAAATCCGGCAGATTTTTAATTTAATGTCTATTCAACTTGTTATTAATATCCAAAGTTCAATTCAATTGCTTCAAATGGTTATTTTTCTTATCCTAAAGATACTTTTTTCCAAAGTTAAATTAAAAATAAACCATTTTCATAAATTTTTTCGCCATCGGCATATACTTGTCCTTGATTCTTCATATCTGAAATCATATCCCAATGAATACTAGATTCATTTTTTCCACCTGCTTGGGCATAGGATTGCCCTATAGCCATGTGCACAGAACCGCCGATTTTTTCGTCAAAAAGTATGTTTCTAGTTATTTTATTTATACTGTAATTCGTACCTATTGCTGCTTCACCAAATCTTCTACTTCCCTCTATTTCAAAAATTTGGTCTAATAATTCTTGGCCTTTTTTTGCTGTCCAGGATTCGATGTACCCATCTTTTACTTCAAGCCTGACTTCTTCTACTTCAACCCCTCTATAAATAGCTGGATAGGTAAAGGTGATAAAGCCGTTCACAGAGTCCTCCACTGGGGAAGTATACACCTCTCCGGATGGCATATTGGTTTGTCCATCGGAATTTATCCACTTCCTTCCTTGGGTGCTAAACGATATGTCCATGTGTGGACTAAGATATCTGACCTTCGTACAGCTATTCAGTTTATCAACAATTCGCTGCTGATTCTGTCGAACATCTAACCACGCTTGCTTGGGGTCATCCGTAAATAATTTGCAGGCAGTGAAAATAAAGTCACTGTAGTCTTCTAAGCTGATCCCTGCAGCATCTGCACCCGCCTGTGTAGGATACTCACAAAGCGTTCTTTTTAAACGTCTATCAGCGGTCCGCTCGAAATAGGTTTTGAAGACTGGCCTCATTGCCTCATTGTGTATGGCAGCTTTATCTGGGTACTTTGCAATATTCTTTAAACTAAAAGGCGCTCTGATATTTAGGTAGGCGTCAAAGGTTTCGATGGCCTTTTTAAATAATATAGATTTATGTTGAAGGGCTTCATTTGACCCAAATTCTAGTAGCATTTTGCCCCTGTCTTCAAAATCAATATCAGTTTCTACGATAGCCCCTTTTTGTAAAGCCAATCGATAAACAGCTTTAATTAATGGAAGAGCCAAAGTAGTTGACTTAATCAAGAGTTTATCTCCAGACTCAATGGATAACGAGTAGTCCACTAATAATTTTGCGTACGCATTTATAATATCTTGATTTACCATTGCTTAGATTGATAAGGGAATCTGAGGTGATATAATTCAGTTATTTTTTCAGAAAGATATGCTTTAACAGCTTCAATATTTTCTTTTTCTATAGCTGAGATTAGAAAGTTGTCATATACAAATTGCTCCTTTAGTTTAGCTTGAAGTCCTGTTTCAATTTCTTTTTTCTCTTCGTTTGTCAACAACTCATCAAAGTATTTAGATCTATAAAGATCAATTTTATTGAAGAGAATTAAGGTCGGTTTGTCCGCTACTCCCAGATTTTTGAGGGTAAGATTAACCGTTTTGATATGATCTTCAAAATTAGGGTGTGCCACATCAACGACATGAACTAAAAAGTCACTCTCCTTAACTTCATCTAAGGTTGATTTAAAGCTTTCTATCAAGTGGTGTGGGAGTTTTCGGATAAATCCTACTGTATCTGATAGCAAGAATGGCATGCGTTCAAATACAACTTTACGGACTGTCGTATCTAAGGTGGCAAATAGCTTGTTTTCTGCAAAGACCTCAGATTTAGAGAGTAGGTTCATAAGTGTTGACTTACCTACATTGGTATATCCAACTAGAGCAACCCTAACCATTTGACCTCGCTGTTTTCTTCTAGTGGAATCTTGTTGTTCAATTTTTTCAAGCTTTTTCTTAAGCTGTGAGATTTTATCCCGAACAATCCTTCTATCTGTTTCAATCTCTTTCTCACCTGGACCTCTCATACCAATACCACCTCGCTGTCTTTCCAAGTGTGTCCAAAGTCCCCTCAGTCTAGGCAGTAGATACTGCATTTGGGCTAGCTCGACCTGAGTTTTGGCCTGTGCAGTTTGCGCTCTTTTTGCAAAAATATCTAGGATTAAGGTAGATCGATCAATAATTTTAAGCTTAAGCTCTTCCTCTAGAATATTGGTTTGTTTCCCAGAGAGATCATCATCAAAGATGACCATCGAAACTTCTTCATGTGCTTCGATAAAGGCTTTTATTTCTTGAAGTTTACCGCTTCCTACGAGTGTTCTTCTATCTGGATGATCTAACTTTTGGGTAAATCGTTTGATGGTTTTTGCGCCAGCAGTGAGGGCTAAGAACTCTAGCTCGTCTAAGTATTCCTGCATGATCTCATCTGGATCTTTTTTACCTGCAACTCCTACTAAGACTGCATATTCTACCTCTGATACAAGGCCTTTTTTTTCCTTTTCTCCTAAATTCCAACCGTGACTATTATTACTCATAAAAGGACTTTGACTTTAAGGTCTTTTTTTAATCCATTGTTCTGGGTTCAGCCTTTTTTTGTTTTTGTAGATCTGAAAGAACAATTCGTATTCTCCAGTTTCAGGATCTTTTGCAACTGTACCGATTTTTTCACCGGCTTTGATAGCTTGATTTTCTGACACAGAGATATTTTCTACCTGCGAATATACAGAGAAGTATTCACCATGTTTAACTAGTACCATATAGTTTTTACCCGGGATAAAAATATATGCGCTCACCACTCCATCAGCTATGGCGTATACTGAAGTACTTTTTTCAGTAGAAATACCTATCCCTTTTTTCTCTTCTTGAACTCCACTTACAGTAGCATGTGGCTGAATACCAAAGTGGGTGGTAATAATTCCAGCTTTTACTGGCCAAGGTAATTTCCCTTTTCGTTTGTTAAACGCTCCAGAAATGGCTTTACTAGATGATTTAGAATTGTTGCGTTCGGCTTTTCGAGCCCGTTCCATTTCCGCTCGGATTAATTTCTCTATCTCTTTGTTGAGTTCCTCGTGCTTATTCCTGCTTGACTTGATTTGCCTATTGATTGATTTTTCTTCTTTACGAAGTTTGTCCACCAATTTTTTCTGCTCTTTGGATTCCCTTTGAAAGTTTTCTTTCTCTTCAGCAACTTTTGTTAGTAGTAATTTCTTGGTTTGTATGTTTAGTCTTAAATCCTTTTCCTCTAGTTCAATGGCAGCTTGGGTATCTGCTATAGATTGTACTTGTTTCTGTTTGTACCGTAAGATTTTTCTCAATAAGGTCCACCTTAAAAACAAATCATTTAAAGATGAGGCAGAGAATAAAAAGAAAATGGGATTGTTGATGAGTTGGTTTTTGTAGCTATTCTTTAAAAGCTTAGCCAGGTCTTGCTTTTTGAGCCCCAATGCTATTTGCAACTGATTAATTTCATCTTGTATGGCTGAAATACGCGTTTCATTAAGGGCTATCTCAGCTTGATAGTTTTGTATTAACTCTTCTCTATAATTTACCTTTTTAAGTAAGGTTTTGTAGTTAGCCAAACCTGCATTCTTATTTGATCGTGTTTGATCTAATAATTTTGTAGACAAGTCGATTTGATTGATTATTTTTTTTCGTTCACTTTCAAGCGAGGAGCGGTCCTTTTGTCCATATAGTGGGACAAATATGCAAAAGAGCAAAAAGGTTATGACATGTTTAGCCATACTAGGGATTAGCTTTAATTTGGTTGTAGACCTTTGGAATATTTTCTCGATATCTCAAAAGGGAATTCAAAAGGACCAGCAGTTTTTACTTGATTAATATCTAGATCTACTTGTCCGTCTAAACGCTCTTTATCGTATAATTCAAAAGTACGAAAAAAAGCAAAGTCTTGCTGATTATCAATAGTTTCATAAGAATCAAAGGAAACGGCGACCTTACCATTCAAAGATTTATCGCTTAATTCCATGGAGATTAATTGGCCCTCTTTTGAAACCTCGTAATATCCTAAGCGATTAGAATTCTCTGATCTAATCCAATTCCCTGGGCGCGATTGATCCATTTGAAATTCATTGGAGAAGAAAATAGGATTCCCTAATAGGGTTTGTTGTACCATATTGAATGACACGGACATGTCTCCCGCCATATCACCTATTTCACTCCACGAGTAGGTGTCATAGTTTCGTCCAATTCGATTAACAATAGTGACGGAATCAGGTGTCATAAAAAATCTCCCTACTTCGAATCCAAACTTTTTTGCTACACCCCAAATAATCTCATCTTTTTGCATGCGTACTTCAAAGGGGAAACCCATTTTTTGTCCATCAAAATTAACTTTTGCTTTACCCTTCATTTGAATCCAATCCGCAGTGAATTGATTTTCAATGAGCTTATTAACCAGTTTAGCTGTTTTTCGATCTGTATTTTCAAAAGACTTACTGCCTTTGAATAGATTACAGGAACTAAATAAAAGTATCAGCGAAAGGAATACAAAAGTTTTATGGATAGCATTCATATTAGTTGATCTTATTGAGTTTGGATTGGATTCTATTGGTATAACCATTGAACGTTAGAGCTTCCTGGTATATTTGCTTAGCTTCTAATTTTTGACCCTTAGCAAGTAGTATATCTCCTTTTATTTCTAACATAGTACCTTTGTGATTAGATGAACGTTCTAGGGCTTGATTTATACTTACCTCAGCTTCAGATAGCTTATCATTAACCAAAAAGGCTTGTGCTTGGGCTGCGAGGAATTCAGGTAAATAGGCCAAATCGTTAGATTTATTTACTAATTCTAAAGCTTTTTTGGCTCCATTTTTTTGAATCGCGAGCAATTTTATTTCTGCAATAATCACATCAGGATGACCTTGAACCATGTTTTTGAGGATTTCCAATGCTTCTTTTGCTTCTTCTATTTTTTCTTGTTGAATAAAAATATTCAGTTTCAATAGGGTAGTGGAGAAAAGCTGTTGCTTATTTCCTTGAAGTAGAAAACTATAATTATTCATTTCCACGAGTGCTTCATCATATCGATGTACCTCGGACAAGCCTAAACAGTAATAATACCAAATAACAGCTTGGTTGGGAAAGTAAAAAAGGGCTTCTTCTGCTTGTTTGATTTGTTGCTCAAATTGGCCAATTGACCAATAGGAGTAAAGTAAATGTTCCCAAACAGGAAGTAAGTTCTTTTTTGATTCTAGGCAACGCTCGTAAGCTTTTGCAGCGGCTGCAAAATCATTGGAATAGAAATAGATATCTCCTTTTATGGAAGTTATTTTAGGATCGCTCGGATATTGTTCCTCCAAAATGGGTAGTACTTCCAGAAGGATTTGTTTGGCTTTGGGGTCTTCTTCTGTTAGTGCTGTCAAATAGGGTAGCATGGCTTGAATTTTTTGATCCAAGTCAATGGGTGACTGCATGAGCTGACTAAGTGGATTTCCCGAGGAGTCGCTTTTTTCATTGAATATCAATTCAATATTTGGAATCTCATACAAGTCTTTTTCTTTGTAGGGAAATTTTTGATTGAACTGATTGACTTGTTTTTGCGCTTCTTTGACTTCATTCAAGCTCAGGTAAAAAGCAATTAATTGGATGCTGATTTCAGGCTCTTTGGGAAATTGCTTTTGGGCCTCCAGCATAGCCGCTTCAGCCTGTTTAATTTGTCCAAGTTTCATCTTAGTGCCAGCCATTTGAAGCAAGAGCTCCGGACTATCTCCTAATTGTTTAGCTCTATTTTCGAGAGCAGTCAAAATAGCTTTATAATTTTCTTGGCTCACTAAGAGTGCCATCCAATTATCAAAATAGAATTGATTTTGTGGTTCGAGTTGACTTAATTTTTCTGCGTAGACGATGGCCTCGCTCATACTTCCATATGCCACTATTAAATCAATCAGATGCTCGTAATAGTGTGTATTTTTTGCATCAAATTTTACCGCATTTCTGGCATAGTCCATCGCTTCTTGATGTGCGCTAAGTCCTTCAAAGCATCGGCTAATTTGAAAATGAATGGCAGCATTTTGTTTATCTTCTTTAAGTAAACCAATTAAAATACTTTTAGATGATTCATATTTTTCTAAGACCAGTAGCGTTGTAGCTTCTATGAATTGACCTTCTTTTTTTCCGGCGTCAGTTGATCTTTCTTGTGCAAAAAGATCACTTGAGCAAAATGTAAGAAGTACAAAAAGAAAACCTTGAACTAATAATCTCATTCAGTATAAGTTGTAAAATCTCCTAAACTTAAATTTCTAGGTTTAGCAGAGAATGTAGCTTTATTGCCTAACATAGAATCTGATAGTACAACAGAATCTACTGAAGATTCATTTTGTATTAGACTGTTTTTAATAATAGAGTCTTTCACTGTGGAATCTTTACCAATAGAAACATAAGGTCCAACTACAGAGTTTTCAATAGTTACATTAGGTCCAATAAAGCAAGGCTCAATTATAGTGGAACGGACAAGCTTGGCAGATGGATCAATTAGAGACTCTTTATCTTTTTTGATGTCCAACATGCGCTGGTTCGAATAGACTACAAAATGTTTGTTACCACAATCTAACCATTCATCTATGATGGCTGGTTTGAAGATGGCATTATCGTTTTTCAGATTTTCAAGTGCTGTAGTCAAAGAGTATTCACCTTTTTCTCTTATATCATTGTGAACTAGGTATTCCAGTTCTTTTTTCAGTCTTGCGCCATCTTTGAAATAGTATATACCGACAATGGCTTTATCTGATACGAATACAGGAGATTTTTCAACAAATTCTATGATTTTATTGGATTCATCTGTTTGGACTACTCCATAGGCAGACGGATCTTCCACTGTTTTAACCCAAATTAAACCATCTTGGGCCTCCGGATCAAAGGTGAAATCAGCTTGAAACAAGGTATCGGCAAAAGCAATGAGACAATTCCCATCTAGACTAGGACCAGCACAGAGAATAGCATGTGCGGTGCCTAGAGGTTGTTCTTGATGATAAATACTTCCTTTTGCACCAAGGCCTTCAGCAATACTGATGAGTTCTTGCTCCACTTCTTTTCCGAAGTCTCCAATAATAAAGGCTATTTCATCGATTTTTCCAGCAAAAGATGCCGACAGATCTTCGACAATTCTTTGAACAATAGGTTTGCCAGCTACTGGAACTAGGGGTTTAGGAACTGTAAGTGTATGCGGACGAAGGCGAGATCCTCTTCCTGCCATCGGGATAATGATTTTCATGGTAAATACCTTTTGGTTAATAATTTGGTGCTAATGAACGGATTATAGTTTATCCATCCTATTTATAATAAAAGCATTCGTATGATGACTTACCTTAGAGACTACTCAACAAGGGTTATCTTCATCATATTGGTTCTAAATCTTCTATGTAATGGCATAGAACCTGTGTTGATTACAAGATCTCCTTTACTAACTATTTCTTCTTTTTTCAAGATTTCTGTTACATCATTGATGGTATCATCTGTCGTAGTAAATTTATCGTAGTAAAAACACTGAACACCCCAAACTAAGTTAAGTGTCGACAACATATGCATGCGATCCGAGAAAATAATAATCTTAGCATTCGGTCGGAATGACGAAACTTTAAACGCTGTATATCCTGAACTGGTCATACCTACAATAGCCTTGGCCCCAACTTGGTTAGCTGTATCTGCAGCGTTTTGGCAGACTACATCGGACAAGAAGGTTCTAGATTTACTATTAGGTACAGGTTTATTATCATCTAAATACAGGGCTTGTTCAGATTCAATGATGATCTTTTTCATTGCCTGTACTACTTTCGCTGGATGAGCTCCCACAGAAGTTTCTCCACTTAGCATAAGGGCATCTGCTCCATCTAGTACAGCGTTAGCAACATCTGTAATTTCGGCTCTCGTTGGCGAAGGATTAGTAATCATACTATCCATCATTTGAGTAGCAACAATCACAGGCCTTGCTCGTTGTATACATCTTCGGATAATATCTTTTTGAATTAATGGCAGTCTCTCCATGGGTACCTCAATACCTAAATCTCCTCTGGCAACCATGATGGCATTAGAATACTTAATAATTCTATCAATATCCTCAATAGCTTCTGGCTTTTCTATTTTAGAGATGATCTTAGCAGGGTGTCCCTTCTCGTCAATCCTTTTTTGAAGATCAATCAAATCCTCTGCTGAACGTACGAAGGATAGCGCAATCCAATTTACTGGTTGCTTAAGTACGAAATCGAGATCAATTAAATCTTTTTCTGTAAGACTTGGTAAGGAGATTTTCGTATTGGGTAAGTTGACTCCTTTGTTAGAGGATAAAACCCCTCCGAAGATTACTTTTAGTTTGACCTCATCTACTTTATTGGTCTCCGCAACTTCTAAAACCAATTTACCATCATCTACTAGGACACGTTCTCCAGGTTCTACATCTTGAGCGAATTGTTCGTAGCTCATGTAGATTTTATCCATATTACCTACGCACTTCTCGTTGGTAAAGGTTAGAATATCACCTGCCGCAATTTCAAGTGCATTATTTTCTATTTCTCCTACCCGAAGTTTAGGACCTTGTAAGTCAGCTAGTATACTGATATGAAAACCGTGCTCTCGGTTTATACGGGTGATTTTTTCTATGGTGTTGAGATGGACTTCATGCGATCCATGGGAGAGATTAAGCCTAAATACGGAAACTCCATTGTGAACCAGTTCTAATAACTTTTCATAGGATGAAGATGCAGGCCCAACGGTAGCTACTATTTTGGTATTCAGGTTGTTATTTAAAGCCATAATGTCTTTTTCGATGTGTTTAATGATTAGTTTGGCTTAGATCTTGGCTAGAATTTCACCCCAAATATACTATTTGTTCGTAAAGGATTACTAGGAAATTGGTGTAAATAAGTCAATATTTTGAGGTAGAAGTAGATATTTAGAAGAGCGAACTAAAAAAAAAGGCTTAAAACTTTGGTTAGAATAGTTCTAATAAGTTTCTTTGCAAAACATTTTGTAACTCAATAAAGTTAATTGCATATGTCAAATATTGCAGAAAAAATTACAAACATTATTGTTGACAAGTTAGGTGTTGACGCTGCTGATGTTAATCCTGATGCTAACTTCACAACTGACTTAGGCGCTGACTCTTTGGATATTGTTGAGTTGATCATGGAATTCGAGAAAGAATTCGATATCTCTATTCCAGATGAGCAAGCAGAGAAAATTCAAACTGTTGGAAACGCAATTGATTATTTGAACTCACAAATTCAAGGATAATCCGTGTTTTCGGAATGAAATACCACAAGCTAATTTAATATTGGTTTGTGGTTTTCTTTTTTAATACTATCTCTGATTAAATAGAATCCAATATATGAGAAGAGTTGTTATTACTGGTATCGGCGCGGTAACCCCTATTGGCAATGATATCCCTTCCTTTATGGAAGGTCTTCAAAAGGGCATTAGTGGGGCCAATCTAATTACAAAATTTGATGCTTCCGAATTCAAAACGAAATTCGCGTGTGAACTAAAAGACTTTGACCTTTCGCTTCGTGTAGATCCAAGAGCTGCTAGACGTATGGACGATTTTACCGTTTATGGCATGTATGCAGCAGCAGAAGCAATGGAAAATAGTGGTCTTGATGTTTCGACTCTTGATTTAGATCGTGCAGGGGTAATTTGGGGAGCAGGTATCGGAGGTCTTAAAACTTTAGAAACGGAGGTGATGTCATTTGCTCGAGGCAATGGTACTCCTAGATTTAATCCGTTTATGATTCCTAAAATGATCTCTGACATTGCTGCAGGATATCTTTCTATCAAATATGGTTTCAGAGGGGTAAATTATAGTACAGTTTCAGCTTGTGCTTCATCTACGCACGCGTTAATGAATGCGATGGACACCATTCGTTCTGGAAGAAACGATGTGGTTATTGCTGGCGGATCTGAAGCTTGTGTTACGTATACTGGAATGGGTGGTTTCAATGGAATGAAAGCACTTTCAACTAGAAATGATGATTACAAAAGAGCTTCTAGACCATTTGATGTAACTAGAGATGGATTCGTTTTAGGAGAAGGAGGAGCAGTAATGATCTTGGAAGATTATGAACACGCTAAGAAACGTGGAGCTAATATAATAGCGGAATTGGCAGGTGCTGCAGCAACAGCAGATGCACACCATATTACGGCACCGCATCCAGAAGGTTTGGGAGCTGCAAATGTTATGTCAAGCGCTATCAAAGATGCTGGTCTCAATCCAGAGGATATTGATTACGTTAATGTACACGGTACTTCCACTCCGCTAGGTGACATTGCGGAAGTTTTAGCGATACAGAAAGTTTTCGGAGCTGCTGCATATGATGTAAATATCAGTTCAACTAAGTCTATGACCGGTCATTTACTTGGTGCTGCGGGGGCTGTAGAAGCTGTAGCCGGAACATTAGCCATTCAGCATGGATTTATTCCGCCTACTATAAATCACGAGTTTATGGATCCTGAAATCGATCCAAAACTAAATCTGACGCTTAATCAACCGCAAGAGCGCAAAGTCGATGCTATCTTGAGTAATACTTTCGGTTTTGGCGGTCATAATGCTTCAGTTGTGATAAAGAGATTTAAATAAAAAGGTTGTTTAGGTAATTTTAATTACAAAAATTACCTAATCCCTTCTTTATTCTATCCTTAATTAAAATATATTAAGCATAAATTTGTCTCAATAAATTTTAGAGCGCTTTGGTGAGATTATTAAAAAAGGTTTACAATAAATATTTTTCAAAAGACAAGGATCTAGTAAAGAGATTGTTGCCAATCATTGGTTTTGTACCTGTCAACCTGGAAATATTTAAAATTGCCTTTTCTCACAAATCCACGCCTGCAGAAAAATCTTCAGCTGTTACCAATAATGAGCGACTAGAATACCTTGGTGATGCCGTGCTTGGCACCATAGTGGCAGAATACCTCTTCAAAAAGTATCCAACAGAAAATGAAGGATTCTTAACTAAGATGCGCTCCAAGATTGTGAAACGTAAATCATTGAATGCCATCGGAGAGCAGATGGAATTGGATCTTCTATTGAGTAAGTACAACAAAACTAGATTGAGTAATTCTATGCTGGGTAATGCTGTAGAGGCATTAGTCGGAGCTGTTTATCTAGAGCGTGGTTATGATAGTACCACACGCTTTGTTATACGGAAGATTCTTCAGAATTATGTCGATGTAAGCCAATTAGAGCATACAGATGATAATTACAAAAGCCAATTATTGGAGTGGTGCCAGAAAAATGGTAAAACAGTATCTTATAAATTAATGGCTCGTTACAAACTTGAAAAGCGCGATCGATTTAAAGTTGCTGTACTTGTCGATAATCAAAAGTTTGGTGTTGCAGACGATTACAATAAAAAGTCAGCTGAGCAAACTGCTTCTAGAGAAGCATTGATCAAAATTGGCATCATGAACTAGTTTGTCTAGTTCCCTACCTTATTCCTTTCCTACTTTTTTGTAGCCTTCCTTACAATGTTTAAGATATATTAAATATTGTATATTAATTTTTCAAAGGTGTTTAGGCATTATTTTACAAGGCTTCTAGCCTGAAATAGTAAAATACCCATATTTGGTTAACCTAAAATGTTGATAACCAACAATTTTTATACTTGTTTAACAAGGTTTTATATCCTACATTTGAAATAACAACAAAAACTCATGACACTGTGACCTTGCTAGCCATGAACATCTTGCAAGTCCAAAAACTATAACAAAATGGAGCAAACACAAACAAACATCCTGATTGCTGATGATCATCCAGCAGTACGTATGGGAATTGTATCTCTTCTAAAACACAAGCCTAATTTCAAAGTTATTGGGCAAGTTGGAAACTCCAACGAAATCAGCAAATATCTTACTTCAATCAAAACAGATCTTCTAATCCTAGACCTTAATATGCCTGGTCAAGATTATTCAGTAATGATTCCATACATTCATCAGAATTTTCCTGATGTAAAAGTTATGGTATTCTCTGGCTATTATGATACAGATTTGGAGAAGCGTCTTAAAAAGCTCGGTGTTGATGGGTTTGTAACTAAAAATATTCACCCTTCTCGAGTATTAGATTTTATTATTGAAGTGGTAGATGGAAATAAATGCTTTATCTCAGATGAAATGGCAGAAAAAGCAAATCTTGAAAAACAAGTCTCTGATAGATTTAAAGATAATTTCTGCAAGCGCCTAGGGATTTCGAAGCGTGAGCAAGAAATATTAACGCTAATCAGCAAAGGTATGACTAGTCAAACGATTGGTAAGGCCTTATTCATAAGTAAGTATACCGTAGAAACACACCGAAAGAATATCCTAAGAAAACTGGATATGAATTCAAGCACTGAACTTGTAAAGTTCGCTATTAAACAAGGGCTTGTTTAAAACTCAAGTCGAATTATAATCTCAATACATAAGAATTTATATCAGGGACACCTTCAACATTGAAGGTGTTTTTTTATTCAACTGAGAATCGTTGACTTAATACCCTCGGTATCTGCAAGATATAATCGCCTTGGTGTTGTGGAACAGGAACATAAAATACATTAATTCCTGCTTGAACTTGCACCGTTTTTGACCATATAGATCCTGATTTGTTACCTATCAGATTAAGCGTGTAGGTGCTTATTGTAGGACTTTCTATGCTCAATTGAGCAAGTTCATATCCTTTTGTAATATCCTCCTCTTTAAATAATGCCTTTAGTTCTAAACTGCTAATCGAGTGACTTACCTCAAACGTTTTTTGGTATTGACATCCATTTACTGTTGTGAACTCAACGGTATATATTCCAGTAGAAATATTTTCAATTAAAAGGCCCTTGTCACCGGTATTCCAGGATACATTGGCTTTATTTAAGGCTATTCCGTCTGCTGCGAAAATTTCAATACTACCATCTTGACTAGTAGCTGAACTCGGTGCTTTGATATGATATTCTATTCCTAAATGGCCATTAGATTGGATTTCAAATTGCTGTTCAACGCTGCAATTATTCGCATCCACAACTTGGAGATTATAGGTTCCTGCAGTCAAATTTAAATTCTTTGCTGTTTGGACATTATTGCTCCAATTATATCGATAAGGTGCTTGACCCCCTTGAATATCTACAGTAATAGAGGCGTCTTTCCCTTCTACGCAAGTTAATTGACTGATGCTAGCATCATGGATAAAAGGCTTAGCAGGGACTTTGAAATCTATGGATTTAGATTGGAAAGTACATTTACCTTCTTGTTCAATGGTAAATGAATAAAGACCTTCCGATAGGTTTTTTCTATAAAATCCAGTTGCTCCGTCATTCCAAGTTATCATGTCTGACATCAATCCAGGTTGATTTATGGTTGATATCTGTATAGTACCACTATTTGGAAAGTTACAACTCGGAGTGGTAGTGATGATTTTATCAATTTCAATTTGCTTAGCTGGATCAGCCGAAATGATGCCATTTTCTAATAAAATAGAGGCGTTTTCGTTAGCTGCATTGATTAAGTTAATTTCACTTGGGTAGCTACCAAACTTAATTTTAGCATGAGGCGATGAATCCAGTACTTTAAATGTAAGTTCAGCAAGAAGAACCTGACCATTTCTTTTGTTAAGCTTTTTATCGTCAGTTGATAGATAACTCAACAAGCCTTTTCTTTTTTGGTCAAGATTAAAGCAATCAAGCTTATTACTTTTATTTGTGGGATCCTCGATCTCTAGTAGTTGTAGTGCCTCTGGATTCCAGTTTAAACTAAATTGTAATCCTTTAATTTCTTGTTGGAACGAAGCATATAATCCTAAGCTTACCCATTCACCAGAACCACAAGAAGTGGTGCTTTCTAGGAATAAACTATTGTCTTTGCTAGAACGGACTGCTGGTTCTGCCGTGTCCAAATCTCCCTTTACAATTAATATTAAGTCTTGCTCAATATTAGCTTTGATTTGATCTAGTACTATACTTTTAGCAGGAGTAAAAAACTGTTTACCAGACTTAATGGCTTCCCAATCAGCTTTGGACATAATGGTGTAAGCAGCATGATTAGAGAACCCTTCTTTTTGCCCTTTCACCCATCTATTTAGAATGTCAAGGTCGTATTCATCGACTATACTGTTATGATCTATATCAGCTGCATAAAGGACCATTGGATCCTTGATGATTTGTTCGCCACTCAAGTGTCTCTCTAATCGTAATACATCAAAGACATTCACAAAGTTTTGATCTTCTAAATCAATAGAAAAACCAATATGCACATCCTTCAAACCACCCTGCAGGGGAACGTTAAATACCCCAGTATCATCGGTGTAAATCAATTGTTCATCTGATGAAGTATGAATGGATAATGCGTCAACATGAGCTTTATTTATTGCTTGTATATTTCCCTTAAACCAGTATTCCTTTTGACTTAGATCTAGTTGGATTCCCGCACTACCTGCATTACTTAATTGATCTACTTGAAATTCTGCATAATGAAAGGTATTCGTAGTCACTATACTCCTGTTACTTTCTGATGCAAATATTAAACAGGATTCGTTTTCTATATTTTTATCACTACTAAAAGGATGCGTATCTGTTCCTTTGTATGCGTAGAATGTCAGCTCATCAACTGTTGGTTCTGGAAAGTTTAACTTCCTTGCGGATTGCTTGATATCTGCTATATCAATATCATTAAAATAGTACCGTATGGTATATCCTTGATCACTGTTTGAACTATTATCTATTCTCCAATATCTATTCATAGTTAAAAACGCTGACCGGTCAGCAAGCATAGATGCTTGATAGTCGTTAGCTTCCGAACCATAAGAATTTAATAAACCAGAACTTACCCATGTTTTACCAGGCATATCGCTTGTATGGTTTGGTTTGATGGAGAGAATAATCTGGTTATTTTCTTCATCGATAAAGTGGTGCCAACCATTTTCTCCTAGAATACTGGTGCTAGTACGTATTAATTTACCCGGCTCATTAAGTAAGGTAAATGATTCAAATACGTCAGGACTTTCAACTGGTTGAAGCTCCGAAAAAGTGTTAATAGGAAGTGCGAATAGGACTATGAATATGTAAATAACTGCTTTCATTGGGTATAGCTTAATGATTGAACTTTTACAAGTCAGCGTGTGTCATCTTCATAGTCCAACAAAGGTAAATGATGTTCTCGGTTAGAAGACACTTACAGCCGACATTTACCTATAAAAAGCATGTTTTTTGTATATTAAATATTAATATCTAATGAAATGTTGCAATAATTACATCCATTCTTTCTTGGAGTGTTCTGTGTGATAGAGGATGAAGTCACGTAGTTTCTTTGCTTCATCCATCCTGACGAAAGGAATTTGTACCGCACCTGCAGCAGTGTAAAGCACCATATTTGTAAGCGCTCTTCTTTTTTGTATAGGCGTTTGTTTAAGTGCAATACTCTGCACGTTTTTCCATTCCATTAATACCCCCTTAATGGTCAAGACTCCATTTTCAATTAGTATACCAGCCTCATGAATTTGAATTTTATACCTTTTGTAGTATTGATAAGACCAAAAAGCGGAGAATAATATCCACACCAAACTTATGAGCACACCTCTCAGCATCTGATCAAGATTACTCATTATTATTACAAGTAAAGGGATTACGACCATAATCAACATTCTCCTTAGTATAATTAATGGATGTATACGATAGATTTGAAAAACTTTAGGATTGATTTGCTCAAAGACATAGCTCAATATGTTTGTTATTCCAGCTGGAGAAAGCCCTGGTACATAAATAGCACGCTTTACATTTACAATTATACTAGAAGCTTGATAAATGCTCAAGTTGA
>CAJXMP010000042.1 GCA_913056515.1 uncultured Lewinella sp. | reverse complement strand
CGAACAGATGACATACCAAAGCCATGTGTTTTGATCGCTTCTATACTTGCTTCAATCACTTGAGGGTGCGAGGATAGGCCTAGATAGTTGTTGGCACAAAAATTCAGTACCTCTGCATTATCATCTGTTTTGATAGATGCCGATTGCGGTGTGGTGATGATTCGTTCCTCTTTATATAATCCCGCTTCACGGATTTCGGTTAATTCTCCTTGAAGTTCTTGTTGTACTTGATTAAACATGTAGTTTGATTTATTCGTATAACATTTAAGTTTTCAACAGTTTGTGAATAAGATATAGGTTTATCCACATGTATTTTGATTTCTTTTCTTTGGCTTAATTTGGGCTTAACCTACGCTTAACTTTGGCTTAAATTTTAGCCCTTTTACTTATAAGTTATGCACATTGACCTGTGTATATGTTTGTAAAACAATGTTACACCACTAGTTTTTTACTTAAGTTTTTCAACATATCCTGCACCATTTCACCTAAGCCAAATTGTTCTTTCCAGCCCCAATCCTGGCGAGCCACCTGATCGTCTATACTGTTAGGCCAAGAATCCGCAATGGCTTGCCTGTAATCTGGCGCATAGCTCATTTTGAAGTCAGGAATATGTTTTTGTATTTCTTGTGCAATTTGCTCTGGGGTAAAGCTCATGGCAGCCAAATTATAGCTGGTCCGTACTTTTACCCGAGCTTCATCTGCGTGCATGAGTTCTATAGTTGCTCGAATAGCATCTTCCATGTAAATCATCGGAAGCGCTGTATCCTTATCTAAGAATGAGGTATAAGCACTATTATCTAATGCCTCATGAAAGATGTCTACCGCATAATCAGTGGTGCCGCCTCCAGGCATGGATTGATAGCCGATGATGCCTGGGTAGCGTACGGAGCGCACATCTACACCATACTTTAAATAATAATAATTGGTCCAGTATTCTCCAGCTACCTTACTCATACCATATACCGTGGTAGGTGTTAGGACTGTATCTTGAGGGGTTTGATTAGGTGGAGTAGTGGGGCCAAAAACAGCGATGGAAGAAGGATAGAATACTTTATCGATAGATTTTTCTCTAGCGAGCTCCAGGATATTGAATAATCCATTCATGTTGATATCCCAGGTGCCTAGGGGATTGAGCTCTCCTTTGGCGGAAAGAATGGCTGCTAGGTGATAAATTTGAGTGATGCCGTATTGGTCGACTACTTCGTTCAGTCGATCTTTGTCCAATACATTGATCAATTCAAATGGGCCGGTAGGTTCTTCTTTTTCCCGAATATCTGAAGCGATTACACTATCTGTTCCGTAATGCTCTCTCAGGGTTTCTGTTAGGACAGAGCCTATCTGGCCGTTTGCACCAATAATAAGTATTTTATCTGTCTTCATAGCGCTACAATAATAATGCCCGAAAGTACTAAAAAAGACCTTCTTTTTATTGAAGTTAATTCAAAACTTACGAAATACGGAGAAAAGCGGATTAAAATAAAAGGCTAGGGGGCATCTGGGAATTCTGCCAGTAATTGTGCTTGATGGATTTGATAATCCATTTTGAAAACTAAGGTCTCTTGTCCATTGGTCATGCAAAGGTATGGAACCCGCAGTCCTTGGTTGTAACTGGAGATTTGTTCGGAGGTATCTTGCTTCAATTTTACTCGGGGAGCTTTACATTCCACCAGCATGTAAGGTTGCATGTTCTGGTCATAAATTAAGAGGTCAAATCGCTTTTGGCGTTGATTATAGTGTATTTCCCGCTCAATACTCAGTCGATTTTTACTGTAGCCTTTAGATCGGATTAGATATTGGATGAAAAGTTGGCGAACATGTTCCTCTGGAGTGAGGGCGAGATACTTATTTCGCACTGGATCTTTGATCTCTACTCGACCATTGCTTCGCTTGATCTCAATAAATGGCTGATAGTCAAGTAGTTTTAAGTTCATTTTAAGAAAAAAATTTTTGTTGGAATGTTGCGATTTTGGCAATATAAAAATTTACGTGGAGAATAATAGAGGTTGGTTGATGTATAGCCAATTTTCCAAATAGGCGAATAATAATAATTTAGTATTATTTTAATATGTTTTTATTCTGTTAAGCGTTTGAAAATGTGGGATTTGTTGCTTTATATTTGCATCATCAATTACGAGAAGAACACGTTACATTCCAACACAACACATCCTTTCTTCTCCTAATCTTATCATCCTAATTTTTTCCAAGTTTCCATCAAAGAAATAACGAGTGTACCCACATTCATTATGCAAAGTTGTTATGTCAACTTAAAGCTATCATTATCATGACTATATAGATGTTTTCAGAAAACTATGAACACTATTTACAACCCAAAACATCAAATTTAGTCTAGCGGCTTAAAACCGCTAAGTTATTTGCTGGCAGGTGGATACTTCCCCCCAAAGGTCCACCTTCCTTGGCAAATATTACAAAGAGCAAAGAAGTTTTGATTTAGATAGATTGAATGGTTATTTAATGGGTGAGGGAGGCAGCTTATTGAGTGTTAGTTAAGATGTTTAAGGATTGAACGATATGGATGTTAATTGTAAGCAAGCTGTTTCCCTTTTTTCAAAACACTTAAAGATGTAATGGTTAACTAGTGAGAGTTTTTTTTCAGGCACTATCGGGTCCCTTCCGATAGTGCTTTTTTAATGTAAAAAGGGAAGCTGTTTGAGCTTCCCTTTTTGTGTATTATTGTTTTACTGGTGTCTTTCCTGCCAGATCCAGCATAAAGGCATATTCCATGGCCGTTTCTTTGAATCTTCTAAAGCGTCCAGACTGTCCACCATGACCGGCATCCATATTGATATGGAAAACCAATGGGTTATTATCTGTCTTCATCTCTCGAAGTTTAGCTACATACTTAGCCGGTTCAAAGTATTGTACTTGTGAATCGTGGTAACCTGTAGTCACCAACATGGCTGGATAATCCTTTGCCTCAATATTATCATACGGCGAGTAAGACTTGATATACTCGTAGTATTCTTTATCATTTGGATTACCCCACTCATCGTACTCTCCAGTAGTTAATGGAATGGATTCGTCCAGCATAGTTGTTACGACATCCACAAATGGTACAGCTGAAACAATTCCTTTCCACATATCAGGTGCTTGATTAACTACTGCACCCATCAATAGTCCTCCTGCAGAACCACCCATAGCAAATAGGTTGTCTTCCGCAGCATACTTGTTCGCTACTAGGTACTTGCCACAGTCTACAAAGTCATTGAAGGTGTTCTTCTTGTTCAATAGCTTCCCATCTTCATACCATTGGCGACCCATTTCTTGTCCACCACGGATATGCGCTAGGGCATATACAAATCCTCTGTCCAACAAGCTCAAACGCGTAGCACTGAAGTATGGATCCATACTCGCGCCATAAGAACCATACCCGTATAATAAACAAGGTGCCGTTCCATCTATCTTAGTGTCTTTATGGTAAACAATAGAAACAGGTACTTTCACGCCATCTCTAGCTGTCACATAAATACGCTCGGATTGGTAGTTGTTTTTATCAAACCCACCCAACACTTCTGTTTCTTTTAAGGTCTTGAATGATTGATCGGCCATATCATACTCAAAAATCGTATTTGGAGTAGTCAATGAAGTAAATCCTAATCGAAGTTTATCCGTATTGAAGTCTGGATTAGTCGAGGTATATGCCATGTATGCATCCTCTTTGAAATCGATATAATGTTCTTCTCCTTCCCAAGGCATTACACGAATCTGATTGATTCCATTCTTACGCTCTGAAAGCACTAGATAATCCTCAAAGATGTCCATCCCTTCTAGTAGTACATCGGAGCGGTGTGCAATCACTTCCTCCCAGTTTTCTTTGGATGTTTTATCTAGGTCTGTACGCATCAACCTGAAGTTTTGCGCATCCATATTGGTGATCACATACCAGCTATCGCCAAAGTGGTCAATATTATACTCTAGATCTCGTTCTCTAGCTTGGAAAATTTTGAACTCCGCATCGGGTTGGTCCGCAGGAATCACTCTAAATTCCGTTGAGATAGACTGGAAACAGCCGATAACAATGTATTTGCGCGACTTGGTCTTGTATACATAGGTCCCGAAAGTTTCATCAGCTTCATGATACACCTCTACATCTTCGGATACAGGCGTACCCAACTTATGCTTGAAAATCTTGTACGAGCGCAGTGCATCGTCTTTAACTGAATAGAATACGGTTTTATTATCCTCCGCCCAAGTAACGGATCCATTGGTATTTGGAATGATATCTTCCAATAATTCACCTGTTTCTAAATCCTTGAATTTTACCGTATAGATTCTTCTACTCAAAGTATCTTCTCCAAAGGCCATTATTTTATTGTTGGGACTCACATTTAAGCCGCCAACAGAGTAGAAGTCATACTTATCTGCTTCCACATTCGCATCTAGCAATAATTCTGTATTACTAGTGCCCACTGGAGATCTTTCGTAAATGGCATACTCTTTACCTTCTTCATACCTCGTTTGATAGGTGTATCCATTATAGTCGTATGGTACACTCATATCATTTTGCTTGAAGCGGCCTTTGATTTCCTCGAAAAGCTCCTCTTGGTAATCTTCCAAGTGGGAGAACATTTCTTTGGTGTAGGCATTTTCTTCGTTCAGGTGATTGATTACATCATCTGAATCTCTTTGATTCATCCAGTAATATTGATCGACTCTTGTGTCATCATGGATGGTCATTTCCTCTGCAACTTTTTTAGCGACAGGTGCAGTGAGGTCAGTTTTTTGATACATAGCAGAGCTTAGTTTTTCCTTATGGTCTGATTCCGACGAACAAGCCACAGTTATAGCAATGGCTGCAAGCGGCAGAAGTTTTGACGAATGTTTAAACATGGTTTCGTTTTTAAAGTTTGCTGTAAAATAGATAAAAGTTTATTCAAATTAAGGACTGCATTTTTTCTGCACTGTTGCCTAGCACTAAATTCGATGTGTTATATCTTTTCATTTTGCATAATAATAGCGTATTCTTGTAGGGTAAAGACCGATTAGGAATTACCCAAAGCATGCAATTAAAAACATCTTACAAGCAAATTCTTTCCATATCTGTGCCCATTATTCTGGGTTCTGCTGTACAAAATGTAATTGCATTATCCGATAGCGTGTTTCTCTATCATAAATCCGAACAAGACTTTGCGGCTATAGGTTTTGTCTCCGTATTCTATCTAATTATTGCTGCCATAGGCTATGGCTTCTCAAAAGGGGGGCAGATTATTATCGCTCGTCGTATGGGAGAGCAAGATTATACGGGAGCAGGTAAAAGTTTTTCCGCTATGCTCATATTTGAGCTAGCCTTGGCGAGCTTAATGTTTTTGTTACTCTATTACGGTTCTCCATGGATGTTCAGCCTGATGATCGATTCAGAATCCGTCTATTTACGCAGCTTAGACTATATCGAATACCGATCTTTTGGGGTGTTTTTTTCCTACATGGGCGTGGCATTAATTGCGCTTTACACGGGGATTGCGCGCACTACCTTCATCATAATTGATACGGTTGTTTTGGCTTTAGTCAATATAACCCTTAACTATGCCTTGATCTTTGGCAAGTGGGGTTTTGAAGCTCAAGGAATAGCAGGTGCTGCTATGGCCAGTACCATTGCAGAGATTGTAGCCTTTGTACTTTTTGTTGGATACATGATTTTAGATAAAAAAATCAATCCACTCTTCCCAGATTGGCGTTCTTTTGTGCCTAAATTGCAAAGATTTAAAGGCTTGATTTCCATTTCTCTACCTATAGTGATGCAGAGTATTATTGGCTTAGGGGCTTGGTTGTTCTTTTTTGCCAAGGTGGAAAACTTAGGGGAACGGGAATTGGCAGAAACCAATCTGGTTCGACTGATTTATCTCATTCTCTCTGTACCTGCCTGGGGTTTCAGTTCGGGTATCAATACGATGGTGTCTGGATTTATTGGTGCGCGAAAGCGGGTAGCGGTTATGCCTATTATTCTTAAGTCAGCTAAGCTATGTCTTGGCGTAACTTTATTATTGACTATACCGGTGGTACTTTTTCCAAAATTCTTCTTATTTCCACTGTTAGGTGGACAGGATATGTCTTTGTTTGATGACGCCCAGCCAGTCTTGAATATTTTAATCTTAGTATTAGCAAGCTTCTCCTTTGGTGCGGTATTTTATAACGGTTTAACAGGAACTGGCGCCACCCGACTTGCCTTGATCATGCAATTTGTATTTGCCTTGATTTATATTTTATTGATTGAAGTGAGTATTACCTGGTTAGATGGAAATTTGGTGTTGGCCTGGATGGCTGAGGTTGTTTATTGGGGGCTTATCTTATTGGGTTCTATTTGGTATATCAGAACCAAACACTGGCATAAATTAAAGGTCTGACCTAATACACTAGGACAGACCTTCCAATCTATTTTAAAAAGGCTTAGCCTTCTAATTTTTCAACATAGGTTTTGATTCGCTTGCATGCTTCTATGATTTCTGCATCAGATGCCGCATAGGATATACGAATACAGCCGTTACAGCCAAAGGCAGAACCCGGCACAACAGCTACATGTGCTTCATTGAGAATGAAGGCACTGAAATCCTCATCGGTTTCAATTTTTTGTCCTTGATAGGATTTACCCAATAGGGCAGAGATATCCGGGAAAATATAAAAAGCTCCTGTTGGATGATTCACCTGCATGCCATCAATTTGGCTCAGTAAGTCCATGATTAATTCCTTACGCTTCAAATAGGTGGCCTTCATTTTATTAGATGCATCCATAGGTGCTTCTAAGGCATAAGCTGCTGCTTTTTGCGCAAAGGCATTCGCACCTGAGGTCACCTGTCCTTGAATCTTGATACAAGCTTTGGCTACCCATTCCGGAGCACCAATGTATCCCAGTCTCCAGCCAGTCATCGCATAACCCTTCGAAAATCCATTTACAGTAATGGTTCTATCTTTTAGATAAGGAATAGATCCTATACTAAAGTGCTTATCTGTAAAGTTGATGTATTCATAAATCTCATCTGCTACCACTAAGATGTCTTCCCGGTCTTTGATAACCGCTGCTAAAGCTTCCAAGTCTGACTGTGTATACACAGAACCGGTTGGGTTACATGGAGAAGAGAATAAAATGAATCTAGTTTTATCGGTCAAAGCAGCCTGTAGCTGTGCTGGACTTGCTTTAAAATCTTGGCTGATATCCGTTTCAATGATGATGGGCTTTGCACCAGATAGTCTGACAATCTCAAAGTAAGACACCCAATATGGTGCTAAGATGATGACTTCATCACCTGGATTTAGTAAGCTCAAACTCAGATTCGCTAAAGATTGTTTTGCCCCATTGGATACCACAATCTGATTTTCGCTGTAGTCCAAGTTGTTATCTCGCTTAAACTTGTTGGAGATAGCCTTTCTTAATTCTAGTAGACCTGGAACAGGGGTGTACTTGGTATAACCATCATCTAAAGCCTTTTTGGCTGCTTCTTTGATGTGATCAGGTGTGTCAAAATCAGGTTCACCCAAACTTAAGCTTATGACTTCCTTACCTGCTGCTCTTAATGCTCGAGCTAGGCCCGCCATCTTGAGGGTTGCAGATTCCTCCATGTTGAGAACTCTATCTGAGATTTTTTCTGTTGTTTTCATACTGTAAGACTGACTACAGCCATTGAATTTAGATATTATGGTTAATTATGTGCAGATCCTTTGATACTCCTAGTCCTGATAATCAAAGTCAGGCCAAATTAAGTAATATTTAGGGAGTATTTGAAAGTAAAAAGGTATAAAAAATTTTATCTTTCCCCTAAATTATCAAACAATGGGTACCACTAAAAAATCTAAACCAAGCGAAAGCAATCGGAGTTCCTGGTTGCTTGGAGATCAAGTCCTGCCAACCCCCAATACCGATGAATCTAAAAGGCTTCGTCAGATCTATTGGGGATCTTTGATAGCCATGGGCGTTTTTATGGTACTGCTGGCTATTAATAGTGGACTGAATGCCGATGAAGAATTTCAGTATGATTATTCCTCCAAATTGGTAGATTACTACAGTAGTATGGGGGCTGATGAAGCAGCGCTATACATCGAAAAAGGGAATATGCACTACTATGGCGGTTTCTTTGATACGGTCACGGGTTTTGTCAATAAAATATTGGGATTTGAGCAAACGGAGACGGGTTATCGAACTATTCGACACTTGTTTATGGCGCTTTTTGGTTGGTTAGCCATCTTTTTTACGGCTCAATTTAGTCGCTCTGTTGGTGGTATTCGGGCTGCTATAATTACTGCTGTACTATTATTCCTATCGCCTAGATTCCTAGGTCATGCTATGATGAATCCAAAGGATATTCCTTTTGCTATGGGAAATATTATGGCGGTATACTTTATGTTTCAAGCCTATCGAAGCTGGAATCAAATCTCTTGGAAAACAGTAGCTGGTATTGCAGGTGGTATTGGAATAGCCTTGGCCACTCGGGCAGGGGGTATTCTATTGTTGGCCTATATGGGCTTGTTTACGCTAGTTTTCTTGTTTGTATCCAATAGATTGAAAGGACAAAAATTGGAATGGGGTGCTATGTTTAGAGGGCCTATCCTAAAGCTGGCTGTTGCTGCAGTTGGAGGATATGTGCTGGCCGTTATTTTCTGGCCATTTGCACTGAGTGCACCTATTGAGGGGCCAAAAGAAGCTCTGACGGAATTTTCTAAGTTGGGTATATCTATTCGTGTCTTGTTTGGTGGAGCTAATATTATGTCTGATCAAACAGCAGTGTCCTACGCTGCTCAATGGATTTTAATGACGATTCCGCCAGCGGTTATACTAGGTTTCGCTTTATCGATAGGCTTTTATAAGAGTTTTGTCCAGAAGTATTCTTTCCTAGCTAGCTTCATGTTGGTTTTTTGTGCGCTATTTCCAGTGTTATATGTGATGTATAAAGATTCCACTTTACACGATGGATGGAGGCACTTGATTTTCATGTATCCAACACTGGTAGCTGTTGCTGCATTGAGTTTTGATCTATTATTAGATAAATTTCAAAACAATAAGACTTTAAGCATGGCGACGCTGGGTGTTTTGGTCTTGCTGACTATAAACCCTGCTAGGTACATCGTAATGAACCACGATTATCCGTATACCTATTTCAATCTTTTAGTGGGTGGAGTGAATGGAGCCTTTGGGCAATATGAAACAGACTACTGGGGAGTGAGTGTTAAGCAGGCTATTGAAGAAATGGACAAGCGGGGTTATTTCCCAGAAGGGGATACCGTTATGGTCGTTTCTCATTTTTCATACAGCCTTCAAAAGTATATTCAGAATAAATACAATGGCCGGGTAAAAACAGGCTATGTTAGATATTATCAGCGTTATAATAAAGATTGGGATTATGGGATTTTCCCAACCAGATATATCGGGGCTGGCTTATTGAATTCTGGTAACTGGCCAGATAGTCGTTCTCTCTTTACCATTGATGCAGATGGTATTCCATTACTATCGGTTGACCGAGGAAGAGGAGCTATTTTTGCAGGTGAACGAGCACTAGCTGCTGCAGATTATGTCAATGCAGCTAAATATTATACCGAAGAAATACAACAATATCCAGATAATACCTTTGCACTTTTAGGTTTAACTCGAAGCAACTTAGCCTTGAACAACTGGGAAGATGCCATTAAGTATGCGGATGACTATATCCGATTGGTTCCAGATTATACACAGGCCTATTTATTTAAAGGTAATGCAATGATGAATGCCGGACGATTATCTGAAGCTGTTCAGGTTTTCCAGTACATATTGCGTTTAGACCCTAATTATTTGGATGCTTATTATTACATGGCATATAGTTATTTAAGGATTGGTGATAATAATAATGCACTTGTTGCTATTCAGAATTTCATCAATAGAGCACCTAATAATGCAAATGGCTTCTTGATGGCTGCAGATATTTATAAGGCTATGGGTAATAATCAAGCGGCAAGTGATATGTTAGGTAGAGCAGCGAATTTAAGGTAGTACAATAGATGAATTATAAGTTATTATTTCCAACATATCGAAATCGATATTCCTTTATACGGAAGCGTTTAGGAGAGTATACCAGTAAAAAGTTTGAGCAAGGCTTAAACTTGGGAACGGGAGAGGGGGACTATGATCCTATGATTGCTACTGCAGTTGATCAGCTCACTTCTTGTGACATTAACCCAAATGATGTAGCCTTTGCGCAGCAATTGAATCAACACGTGTCAAATATTGACTATCGGGTAGAGAATGCGCTTGATTTGAGCTTTGAGCAGGAGCGATTTGATTTGATCATTTCAGTAGATGTCATGGAACATGTAGGAGATCCAGAGCAAATGCTTAAAGAGATGTCGAGGGTGCTCCAAAAAGATGGACTGATTTTTTTGACTTTCCCTCAGCTGCGCTTTCCTTTTACTTATGATCCAATTAATCGAATATTGGCCAGTGTAGGCAGTAAGAAACATATTTCACAAGGTGCCTATGCTTTTGGACATGAGTATTTGGTAGATGTCGATAAGGTATTGGAATGGGCTAAAGAAAATAATTTAGAATTAGTAGAGAATATCGGGTTGAGTGGCTATTTGATCGGCTTATTGGAAATGTATTGGACCGGAATCATACAGTCCATTTTCAAGAGTAACGCTAAAAATTTGAATAGTCCAGATGAATCTGCCAGTCAATTAAAGATGCGACCGAGTTTGAAAGAGCCAGCATTAGTCGGCTTAACAGATTTAATTATTGCATTAGATCGAAAAATATTCACAGGAAAATTGTATTCTGTGGGTAGGGGATTGGTATTCCGTAAAATATAATAATTAGACATGGAAGATAAGTTGAAGCATTTAAAAGGTTTACAAGAAGCGGCTAAGTTGGGTGGTGGACAAGATCGAATGGATAAGCAGCACCAAAAAGGTAAACTCACAGCTAGAGAGCGTATAGACTTGTTATTGGATCCAGGTTCTTTTGAAGAGATTGGTCAATTGGTGACGCATCGATCTACGGATTTTGGTATGGAAAATCAAAAGATCCTAGGGGATGGTGTGGTTACGGGCTATGGTACGGTAAATGGTAAGACTATATATGTCTATGCTCAAGACTTTACCGTGTTTGGAGGTTCCCTTTCCGAGACACATGCAGAGAAAATATGTAAAATATTGGATTTAGCCGTGAAAACTGGAAATCCTGTTGTAGGACTAAACGATTCAGGAGGGGCTAGGATACAAGAAGGGGTTTCGTCACTAGGTGGATATGCGGATATATTTTACAGAAATGTTCGTGCATCAGGGGTAATCCCTCAAATATCTGCCATCATGGGACCTTGTGCAGGTGGAGCCGTATATTCTCCAGCCATCACTGACTTTATTCTGATGGTAGAGCAGTCTTCGTATATGTTTGTGACAGGTCCTAATGTAGTGAAGACCGTAACCAATGAGGAAGTTACATCTGAGGAATTAGGTGGAGCGAGCACTCATGCATCCAAATCAGGTGTAACGCATTTAACAGCTAAAAATGATGTGCACTGTATAGAGCAAATCAAGCGCTTATTGAGTTATATTCCTCAAAACTGTGAAGAGCAGGCTTATGATTTGCCTTTTGAATTAGGAGAGGAGAGTCGACCGCAACTTCGAGATATAGTGCCAGAAAATGCGAATCAGCCTTATGATATCAAAGATGTAATTGATGGGTTAGTTGACGAAGACTCTTTCTTCGAAGTACACGAACAGTATGCCGATAATATTGTGGTTGGATTTGCTCGAATGGGCGGTAGAAGTATTGGAATTGTAGGGAATCAGCCTATGAGCCTTGCAGGCGTGTTGGATGTAGAGAGCTCTAAAAAGGGTGCACGCTTTGTTCGATTCTGTGATTGCTTCAATATTCCATTATTGGTGCTAGTTGATGTGCCAGGTTTCTTACCCGGGACTGATCAAGAGTGGAATGCCATTATTACGAACGGAGCAAAATTGCTATATGCCTTTAGTGAGGCAACTGTGCCGCGGATTACCTTGATTACGCGTAAAGCTTACGGTGGTGCATATGATGTTATGAATTCTAAGCATATAGGTGCTGACTTTAATTATGCTTGGCCAAGTGCGGAGATTGCAGTGATGGGCGCCAAAGGGGCCTCTGAAATTATCTTTAGGAGAGATATTAAATCAGCAGATGATCCAGCAGCAAAATTAGCGGAGAAAGAAGCCGAGTATGCAGCAAAATTTGCGCATCCATATCGAGCAGCATCACGTGGTTTTGTAGATGAGGTGATTGATCCTGCTGATACCCGTAGGAAATTAATCAAAGCCTTTTTTATGCTGAAGCAAAAGGTAGATCATCTTCCGAAAAAGAAACACGGGAATATTCCTCTATAGATTTTTCGAAAAAACACAAACAGGCTTTAAGTTACTTAAAGCCTGTTTGTATTTTATATCATATGAAATAAGATTCATTTAATCATCAGCAATAGTCCGCCCACTCGGTTGGTTTTTTCAAAGATGTCAAAGTCGATATCTAGTGATTGAAGCATCAGACCGGCATATAATCCCGCAATGCCACCACCGATAATGCCAACTACAGGCTGATCACTATCTCCTGTAAAATGAGCTTGTAAGTCTTCTTGAATGGCTTTTTCTTGTAGCCGTTTAAGTTCATCAGTGTATTCCTCGCCATGATTTTCAATGACCCAATCTTCGTAAGCCTCTCTCAAGGTGAGTGATTCGTTAGGATCAGAGGAATTATTTTGGTCAGTGGTAGACGTATCACAAGAAGTGATATATAGGCAGCCCACCAAGAATAGCATGGCGTAGCCTAATCTTTTCATAGTTAGTATATTTTATATGGTTCGTTGCTATAATAAAACACTTTTCCTTCATTGATTAATCAAGTTAGGAGATGGGAATTTTTATTAGGAGGCCTATGCAATTTAAAACCACCTAAGTGTAGATGAATCAAGTATACAATAGCTGTAGTGGTATAAATCTGTAAGGAATCAGGAAAAGCAAACGAATGATAAAAAAAAATATGTATTTTTATTCGAAAGTTTTTATCGCTCAGATAAGAATCGAATAGTCTTATTCGTTAGCAAAATAAAAAATCCTATTTCCTATGTTGAAGCAATTGTTTTTAGTGACAGGACTGTCCTTAATGATCATTTCCCCAACTTTAGCGCAGCAAAAATCTGGGCAGAAACAAATTGGAATAACCGATAAAGCAGAAATTGAAAAATTAATGATGGTATTAGAGGATATTGGTTCTTCTTCTAAAGAACTTTTGAGGGAACAAAGCTTGAAGAGTTATATGATGCCCAATCGCAAGGCTCTTGAAAGTAATCGTTCTTATGCTTATGTGGTGGCTTCTTGCTTTGAGTTTTATGTCAATTTCAACTCCAATTTCAAAGTTAATCTATCCCCAGACTTTTTAGCGATTCAACATGGGGCTGAATATAAGGGACTATTAACGGGACTGGTTCAAAAAGGAACGGTGAATGCAGCGGTGTTTCCTTATGGTTCTGCTTATCTCAATGAAGCGGTACAATCTACTCAAGTTTATCAAGCAGAGAATTTCCTGCATTTATTCCGTCCGGATATAGGCGCTCGTCAAAAGATTTTCGAATTGCGTAAAGCATTGATGAGAGGAAATCCCGTAATGGTAGAGATTCAAGTAGACGAAGCCTTTATGAATTTAGCGCATACTGCTCAATGGTCTTATTCAGGGACTTCCAAAAATATTCAACCCATCATTGTTACCGGATATTCAGAAGATAAAAAGGCATTTGAAGTAACTACAGTCTATGGAAATGAGTGGGGGAGAGATGGATATGCCTGGATTACTTACGAGGATATGGGCAAATTAGCTAAGAATGCTTATGTTCTTGTTGTTCAACGATAAAGATAATTGAGGAAAATACAAATGATATGCAAAGCGCTTCCAAAATGGTTGCGCTTTTTTTTATGTCATCTCAAAAACTAATTGAAAATTTTAATTAGGAATAAAATACATATAAACATAAATTATGAATGTTTAATAACACCTCCCCAATCTCATTATAAGTTTTTTACTTTTTGCTATCAGAAACCAACCAAACAAATTTAGTTACATCCTAAAGATGTGACCAAGTACATTTTAACACCAAACAAATGACACAACGTTTACTGATAGTTACCTGTATCCTTCTTTGCAGCGTATGGACAAATGCACAGACGACAGGTTTCAAACAAACGCAAAAAAGCTTCGAGTTCGGGTGGTTTTCTGGAGTTTCAAACTATTCTGGAGAATTAAGACAATTACGATTCGAAGTACAAAAAAGCGAATTCGCAACGGGTCTATTCTTTAGACGCAACTTCAGCGATAACTTTTCCTACAAAACACATGTTTATTACGGTAAAATTTCAGGATCTGATAGTGATTATCAGAGTTTGAATATTCACCAACGTAATCTAAGTTTCGAGACTGAAATAGTGGAATGGGCTCACTTAATGGAGTTTAGTTTCATGAACTTCGGGACTCGTACTGAACGCATTGCTGCTCCATATATCTTTGGTGGCGTGTCAGGATTCTATTTTAATCCGAAGGCAAACTATCAAGGCGAGTGGGTTGAATTGCAACCACTAGGTACCGAAGGACAAGGTCGTCCGGGGTATGGAGAAAAATACGAACGCGTACAAGTAGCTATTCCTTTCGGATTGGGATTCAATGTAAAAGTTGGGGACCAAAAAGATGTAGTCATCGGCTTTGAAGTAGGTTTCCATAAGACCTTCACCGATTATTTAGATGATGTAGGTGGGGTATATCCAGATCAAAAAGTATTTGGTGCGGATGACCTAGCTAGACAAATGTCTTACCGTGGTGCAGAACTTCCGAACAGAACGATTGATGATTTCCCAACTGGTCAAGCCAGAGGTAATGGAGATCACTTTGATTCTTTCTTCTTTGGTGGTATTAGCATCAGTAAACAATTTTCACCTAACAAAGGGAATAAAAGATCTAAAAAGGGTAAAGGGAAAAAATTGATCCTGTAAGGATTATAATAATATATTTATATATTGTATTTGTATTCCTAATCTCTAACAGTGGATTGATCAAATAGAAAGCATTCTATGCGATTGATTGCTTGTGTCTACTTTTTGCTGTTCACGCAGCTACAACTTTTTGCTACCCGTTATTATGTAAGTCCAAATGGATCTGGAGATGGGAGTTCTTGGTCAGCGGCCAATAATAATCTTCAGAAAATCTTATTAGATGCCATGCCAGGTGATGAAATCTGGGTGGCTATAGGTATTTATACACCTACCGATTCTCTAGATCGTTTCGCCAGTTTTGTCCTTCAGGAAGGTATTCTTTTGTATGGTGGTTTTGTGGGGTATGAGTCTAGACTCGATCAACGCGATGTGCAAGTCAATAAGAGTATTTTAAGCGGAGAAATAGGGGAGGAAGGGCCTGCAGATAATGTCTATACTATTCTATTTTCTGAAAATTTGACTGATGCAACGTGCATTGATGGCTTTATTCTAAGTGGAGGTAATAGTGACCATGAATCCTTAGAAGAGGGTGTAATTGAAACTTCTGGTGCTGCCTGGTACAACAGATATGATGGGCAAAATAATAAAGGTTGGCCCGTAGTTAAACACTTACATTTTGAGGATAACTTTGCCTATTATGGAGGTGCTATTTATGCTGACTTCAAACACTACAGTAATTTTTCCGTTGACTTTCATTATTGTACCTTTTTTGATAATGAGGCCCTTTTCTATGGGGGAGCGTTTTGTATTGTCGGAGATTATGATGATCTTGGATATATACAATTCTCGAATTGTGCCTTTATAGGTAATACTGCGATGTATGGAGGAGGACTCTCTATAATCACAGAAGTAGAAAAGCCGCTTATTCGGATCGATAATTGTATATTTGAGGAGAATTTGGCAGATCAAAATGGTGGAGCCATATATTGTCCAGGGAGGATTACCTCCAATCATGAGATAGAACTAGTGGAGAATACCTTTGATAAGAACTTTCCACGAGACATAAATTAAATATTCGTTCAAACATATTTTCCAAACTACTTTTTATTGAATGAATACTTTGGGCGCTTCGGCGCCCTTTTTTATGTATTGATTTTGGGTTTTGATAGCGGACTGTGCTATCTTATTCATTCATATGCATTCGATCGATCAAGCTAAAGAGGTATTAAAGCAATACTGGGGATTTGAGGATTTTCGAGTTCATCAAACACCCATTATTGAGGCTGTTTTACAGAAAAAAAACGGTCTAGCTATTCTTCCTACTGGAGGAGGAAAGTCCTTGTGCTATCAAGTTCCTGCACTGGTTCAAGAAGGGCTTTGTATAGTGATTTCTCCTCTGATTGCATTAATGCGCGACCAAGTGGACACGCTGCGGAAGAAAAATATAGTAGCCTATGCTATTTTTTCTGGAATGCCTGCGGTTGAGGTGGATCGCATCCTCGACAATTGCGTTTATGGTCAAGTCAAGTTACTTTATGTCTCACCAGAACGCTTGGCAACGCCTATATTTCAGGAACGGTTTAAAAAGATGAAAATCAGTTTCATAGCTATTGATGAAGCCCATTGCATCTCTCAATGGGGGCATGATTTTCGTCCTGCCTATCGACACATAGCTGCACACCTGGTGGAACAAAAACCTCAAATATTTGCCTTCACTGCTACGGCAACTCCAGAGGTTCAAGCGGACATTAAGGAGTCATTAGGTATAACTGAAGCAGAGACTTATAAAGGGGATTTAATTCGAACCAATCTAGCCTATGTGGTTCGCAAAACAGGAGATAAATTAACCGCAACAAGAAATATACTAGATAAAGTAAGTGGACCAGCCATTATTTATGTGCGCAATAGAAGAAGAACCAAGGACTTTGCCCTTCGCTTAAGGGATATGAAGATATCCGCGGTGTATTATCACGCAGGATTGTCCCCAGAGGATAGGCAAAAGATGCAAGAACATTGGTTTGAAGGTAAAAGTAGAGTTATGGTTTGTACCAATGCCTTTGGAATGGGTATTGATAAAGGAGATGTGCGAACAGTGATACATATAGATGTTCCGGATAGTCCAGAGGCCTATTTTCAAGAAGCTGGACGAGCGGGTAGAGATGGAGAACCAGCCTATGCTGTAGTATTATATGCCGATGAGGACATTGAATTAATCACGGAACAACTCAAAAAGAAATACCCCACCATAAAAACGGTCAAAAGAGTATACGCAGCCATGGGCTCCTATTTACAGTTGGCTACAGGTTCAGGTCTGAATGAACACTTTAGTTTTGACATAGGCGATTTTTGTCGAAAGTTTGATTTAGATATACTGGAAACTATTGGTGCCATCAAATTCCTTGAAATGCAAGGCTATATTGAAGTTCAAGAACATGCCTTTCGCCAATCCTCTTTTCAGATTATTCAAACTAAGGAGGCCGTGTATGCCTATCAAATTGCACATAAAAAGATGGATGGCTTACTGAATGCTATGCTTAGGCTGCATGATGGTGCTTTTCATCAATTGGTGCAAGTCAAAGAAAAACAACTCGCTGAATTCCTTCAAATTTCGAAGGAATCACTGCGCAAAAAACTTCTATTGCTGCAACAGGAAGGCATGATTGAATACCACCCTCGACAAGATAAGCCTCAGTTGTTTTTTCCGATGGCTAGATTGGCTGCTGAACAGTTACATTTTGATACGAAAAGCATCAAGCAATTAGAAAAAGCGGCCACTCATAGAGTAAAATCTATGATTCAGTACTTATTAATCAAGGAATGCAGAACAAGTTACATGAAATATTATCTAGGGG
>CAJXMP010000041.1 GCA_913056515.1 uncultured Lewinella sp. | reverse complement strand
ACCGAAGGAAACCCTTGTAATTTGTTTGATCCCATTAGGGTGTTTAACGACCTTAGGCTTAGGGTCAATATTAAAATAAGTCATTAAAAATGGGAGTTTCAACGCATATGGGAAAAGTAATTTCCACTTAAGCACTCGATCCATTGGATCAATTCTACCACTATCCGTGATAAAATACTTCTGTGCATAATTGTTGAGTATCTTTTCCTCTGACTTAAAGTCCTGCTCATAATTTTCCAAGCATAAGCCAAAGAAACCTTCCTCCACGGAAGCCCAGCGCTTAAACCGATCAGCGACTTTCCCTTTACCGATCAATCGAAGCAACACCTGTGCATATTTAGGTACTGGTGCTGCACTCAATAATTCGATATAAGGTCCACTTGGAAAATATATTAGTGCATTGTGTGGATGGCTTTTTGAGCCATATTCAACATGGAATCCTTTTTCTTGGAATGCGCGTACCCCTTCTTCCAAATTATGGACCTTATACAAGACATGACTTACTTTCATTAAAGTCTAATTTGCAGCTCTATTCTTACGCGCATCAATAAAACTCTTAACGAAGAAAATCATAGCCATGATCGTAGTTAAAATCATCACCCCAACACGTGCCATTGCAGCACTATCAGATCTACCCATCGCACCTGTAAAGGCTTGAACTAAGCCCAAAAGAATAATCAAGGTTAAAAGGACTGCAACATGGGCGATCACTTTATTTTCGGCTTTTACACCTTTATTGATCAATAATAAAATCACACCAATAACGGTGGGAATGAGCGCTGTCATAGAAGGCGTCTCAGAAGAAAAGTATCCCCATAAGGATAATGCAATTAAGGTTACTGCATTAATAAGACTTGCTGTATGTGGTTTCATGTTTTATACTTTTAAGTTCTTGTAAATCTGAACTATCTAAAAGTAAAACATATGGATGATATTGCCTAATCTTGATTCCCTATCCTATTCAAATAATACAGATTATAATCATCAGAATTGGCCTCTATAACGTCTACATACTTATCTCCGTTGAGATCTCCACAGATTATATCATAAGTATTGAATGCATTATCACTGAGCATGACAGCTTGAAATATTTGGCCAGCCGATTCACTCAAGTACACAAAATTGGGACTACCATAATTACCAAACACCAAATCAGGTGAGCCATCATTATTCAAATCTGCAATATCCATAGAAAAGGTTTTCTCGTCTGCACCTAAGGCTATATGATTAGAAAAACTGAACGCCTCATCGCCAAAATATATCTGGTTAGGTGCGCCAATATTGGCCGTTACGATGTCTAGATAGCCATCCATATTCAAATCAGATACCCCTACTGCCCTTGTCTCATCCTCCCCTGTACCAAATGGTATTCTACGAGTAAAACTCAAATCATCATTGAAGTAGATATAATTCTGTTGTTTATCTCGATTCGCCAATATCAAATCTGGAGCACCATCTTGGTCTATATCCGCCAAAGTCACGTCTATCGTTGAATCATCTTGACTTCCAAAGGCAATGATCTCGCCAAAATTACCCGAACCATCATTCAGACAGATCTCATTTTCAGCACCACGATTCGTGATTAAAATATCCAAGTCTCCATCAACATCAATATCATACAATATCAAATTTCGCGTTGGTCTTCTTGGATGACCAAAAGTGCCAACTTGTATAAAAGCTCCTTTCCCATCATTCATAAATAAAATGTTAGGAGCCATATCATTCCCAACAGCTATATCCAGCCAACCATCTCCATTTAAATCCCCTAATTCAGCTGCATAAGATGTGGATCGGTCTACTCCAAGAGGTTTCATTACACTAAATCTTCCTTGACCAGCATTTACGAAGTAGAAATTCTGTTGGGTCCAATGCCGACCATTTGCCACTACAATATCTAGGTCACCATCCTGATCAATATCACCCAAAGCAATAGATGCAGATAGATTCTTTTCCAATCCCAATAAAAATCTACTTCCTGTGACAAACAGGTCTGAATCTTGTGCGATGAGCATAGCATGTAGGAACAAGCATAAAGTAAATAAGAATGGCTTCATGATAAATGAATATTTAGTATAAGCCAATATAAATAATGCCCTCCAAAAGGAAGGCATCATAATTTATTTTGAGCTAAAAATAGTATAGTGGAAGTGACTTCAAAAACTATTTAGAATACTAATCTATTTAGTACGATAACAAATGACCAGGTTTAGTAGTCATATCATCTGTAGGAGGAGCAAACTGAGTCAATTTGATTCCTTTCACCGCATAAGCATATTCTTCCATGGTTGGTGTGCGACCTAATATAGCAGATAATACTACTACTGGTGTAGAAGCTAATAGTGATTCTCCTTTCTTACGATCAGAATCCGCTACCACACGGCCTTGGAATAAACGAGTAGAAGTTGCCATAACAGTATCTCCTTTCTCTGCTTTTTCCTGATTACCCATACATAGATTACATCCTGGACGCTCTAGGTACAAGATATTATCATATTCCGTACGTGCAACGGTCTTCGGAGCATTATCATCAAACTCAAAGCCAGAGTATTTTTGAAGGATTTCCCAATCACCCTCTTCTTTCAATTCCTCAATGATATTATATGTAGGAGCAGTAACAACAAGTGGTGCCTTAAATTCCACTTTACCGTATAGTTCTTCTAGATTTCTCAGCATTTTAGCTACAATCTTGATATCACCCTTGTGGACCATACAAGATCCCACAAAACCAAGATCTACATGCTTATCACCTCCATAGTATGACAATTCACGAATAGTATCGTGCGTATATCGCTTAGACACGTCCTCATTGTTTACATCTGGATCCGCAATCATAGGTTCATTGATAATATCCAAATCGACCTCGAACTCCGCATAGTACTTCGCATTTGAATCAGGTGCCAAAGGTGGTTTTTCACCAGAACGAATTTCTTCAATACGCTTATTCGCCTTATTAATCAGACTCTGAAGTACTCGGTGTTCATTATCCATTCCTTTTTCAACCATAACCTGGATTCTGCTCTTGGCAATCTCCAAAGATTCAATCAGTGTATCAGGTTGAGAGATACAAATAGAAGCTTTCGCTTTCATCTCAGCCGTCCAATCCGTAAAGGTGAAGGCCTGATCGGCCAATAAGGTACCAATGTGCACCTCAATAATACGCCCTTGGAATACATTTTCTCCTTTAAAGTGCTTCAACATTTGAGCTTGAGTAGCGTGTACCACATCACGGAAGTCCATGTGATCTGCCATTTTCCCCTTGAAAGTTACCTTTACAGACTCTGGGATAGGCATAGAAGCTTCACCAGTAGCTAGTGCTAGTGCAACTGTTCCTGAATCGGCACCAAAAGCAACACCCTTTGACATTCTAGTGTGTGAATCACCACCGATAATAATCGCCCAATCATCAATAGTAATATCATTCAATACCTTGTGAATTACATCGGTCAATGGGTGATAAATTCCTTTTGGATCACGACCTGTGATCAAACCAAAGTCATGCATAAATTTCATTAACCTTGGCGTGTTTTCTTGAGCTTTCAGATCCCATACAGAAGCGGTATGACAACCGGACTGGTATCCTGCATCTACAATTGGTGAGATCACTGTAGCAGCCATCATTTCCAATTCTTGAGAGGTCATCAAACCAGTCGTATCTTGGGAACCTACAATGTTCACATTGACACGAACATAAGAACCTGCATGTAAAGTAGCTCCCAAAGTACCTACTGCATTTTTATTAAAAATCTTTTCAACTGCTGTTAAGCCCTGTCCTTCATTAGAAATCTCTTTCGAAGGTGCATAAACTGGAGGAACATCAATTCCTAGCGTTTTAGCAGCAAAAGTTTGTAGTTTTTTCCCGAAAACAACCGCATAAGAACCTTTAGCTCTCATGAATTCCATTTTCTGCGGCGTCAAAGAAGAAGAGATATCAATCAATTCATTCCCTTCGCTATCGTATAGTTTCTTCGTTTTAGTATTAATCGTAAGCACGGTGCCGGTATCCACCGAGTATGTTTGCTTTAAGATAGGTTCGCCATCTTCGTCTACGATTAAGTTACCGGCATCATCAAACTGCTTAACCCAATTCTTCAAATCCACACCAATACCACCTGTCACACCCACAGTAGTTAAGAAAATAGGTGAGATACCGTTTGTACCAGCAACTACTGGCGCAATATTGATAAATGGCACGTATTCACTAGCCTGTTTCCCAATCCAAAGTGCCACGTTATTCACACCTGACATTCTAGAAGAACCTACACCCATAGTTCCTTTTTCTGCAAGCAACATAACGCGCTTATCCGGATGTGCCTCTTTTAATGCTAATAGTTCTTTCTGGCGAACTTCATCAAATTCAAACATACACTGTCCATGTAGCTCTCTATCTGCTCTAGAGTGTGCCTCTTTTCCTGGAGAAAGTAAATCAGTAGAGATATCTCCTACTCCAGCTACATAGGTAACCACTTGTATCTCCTCCTCTACTTCTGGAAGTTTAGTGAAAAATTCTGCTTGAGCATAACTTTCTAGAATAGACTTCGCGATAGAGTTACCCGCTTTGTATGCCACCTCTAATCGCTCCATGTCCGCCTCGTATAAAAAGACCTGAGTCTTCAATACAGCTGCAGCTTGCTTAGCAATCTCAGCATCACTTCCTAAGGCTAAACCTAAAAGCACATTGATAGAAGGACCTCCTTTCATATGAGACAATTGCTCAAAAGCAAAAGCAGGTGATATTTCAGGTACTTGGACTTCGCCTAGAATGATTTGATTTAAAAATTGAGCTTTTACTGCTGCAGCACTGGTCGTTCCAGGTAGGACATTATAGATGAAAAATTTAAGGGAATCTGCTCTATGTTCGTGGTTTTCGTCTTTGATCTGGTCGATTATTTCACTCAACAGTTCAGCACCATCAATTGGTAGTGGATGTAATCCATGTGCCTCTCTGTCGATAATCTGCTTCAGGTATTCATTATATTTACCCATCTATAATCCTTTTTTAGTATTAATTCAAATTAGCATTGGCTGCAAAAATACTAAATTTATACTTTTTTGAAAAGCTATCAAGGGGTGTAATTTATGCCAATACTTAACTTTTAGTTCTGAGAGGGAGAGTATGACCTTATTCAAACAAATCAGGGAAAAAGTAAAGTAAAATTAGGCTGCCATTTTGAGGGCCATAGTAAACGGGTGACAAAGAAAATCTAATTAGAATCTACCACTTTTTCTAAGGTCGTTTTAATTTTCAAGAGTTGATTCTTGAGGGAGAACTCATCAATCGGTTTAGTTATAAAACCAATGGGATCTGTACTGATCGCCCTTTCGTGCGTTTTAGTGTCCGTATTGCCAGACATAAACAAGTAGGGTATATCAAATCGCTCTCGGATGACTTTTGCAGTATCAATGCCATCAATAGATCCACGAATACCAATGTCAAGTAGCACTACATCAGGGTCAGTAGTTTCGATGAGATTTATAGCTTGTTCATGGTCCGACGCGGTACCTACTACATCGAAATGAATACTGGAAGCAACCCGTTCGAGAAACATCTGTATGATTAAGTCATCTTCTACAATTGCTAATTTCATTTTTACAAGGTTTAGATTTGGGTAATTTCCTGGAAAGTCAAAATATAATGTGTGCCATTTTTACTATTGTCTTTCTCAATATTTCCATTTAGTTGTAAGGCTAGTTTATGAATCAATTTAAGGCCTAGTGAATTAGAATTCCGGAATGTTTCGCTATCAAAACCCACACCATTATCTGAAATTTCCATCTTAAAATTGGGATACTTCAACGCTGTAATGGCAATTTTTATCTCCCCTTCTTGAGCTTCCCTAAATGCATATTTTAAGGAATTGGTTACCACCTCATTAATTAAAAGACCTAGTGGTATTGAGGTGTCAATATTCAATTTAATAGCACTGCTAACAGTATACTTTATATCACTATTATCTCCTCTAAAGGATTTACATAAATCACCAACCAATTTGTCTAAATATTCCTGAAAATCAATACTAGCCAAGTCCTCTGTTTTATATAACATCTCATGCACCATTGCCATAGAGTTGATTCTGTATTGACTATATGAAAAAATATTTTTCACCTTTTGATCTTCAATAAATGCTGCTTGTAAACTCAGCAATCCCGTGATAACCTGAAGATTATTTTTAACTCTATGATGAATTTCTTTCAACAGAATTTCCTTTTCAGCATTACGCTCTTCTAACTCTTTAGCATAGGCTTTTCCTAACTGAATTCTATCATGCTGACTCTTCAATAACTGAATGACATAATAATAAGAGGACCAAATAGCCAATAAAGCCAAAAATCGATTAGTTAATACTTTGTAGTTTTCCCCACCACTTGGTGAAAAATAATAACCAACAACAGTAAGAATCGATGTAATAATTGCCGCATACAAAATATATCGCGTCTCTTTTTGATACGACATCAAAAAGATAACTATTAAATACGGCACACCACCAGCAATACCAAGCTCTAGATTAAGGTCAACGATTAATACAAGTACACATGCGATAGTGCTATACACTATCGGGTGAACCTGATTACGATGGCTATCAGTCATTAAAAAAATTAAGTCAATCGATTTGTTTTGCACTACAAATTAAAGTATTATAATTAATTATATAATAATTATTTTGTAATAATTGTTACAGATATGAGAAACCCCATACCTAGATCCTTGGCATCTGTTAAAAGGAAGTGATACAATTAAGTCTTAGACTAGTATATCCAAAGTCTCTTATTCCTTGCTGTAATTGAAGTTCCATATTGAAAAGACTTTCCCAATTCGTACGAATAGAACTACGATATACCATCGGCCGATCTCCATTTCCAATAAAGCCCGAATAGCCTCCAAGGGCAGTATTTAAAATGAATTTAGCATATTCCAAATCAAACCCTAAACCATACAAAAAAGCGTCATTTTGCATGTACTTATTCCCCTGGTTTTGCCAAACATAAAAGCCAAACATGACATGAGGACGAATATGCCATGATGCATCCTGTTTGAGCTTAAAATCTTTACCGAAAGATAAATCAAAGGAATACCCAGGACCATCCGTAAAACGAGCATCGGTTAACTTAGAACCTGATGCTGTGCGTAAGTTCATCGTAAATAATACATCAGGTAATTTTGGATGATGTTCAATGAGCTGAATAAGGGTAGTTATGTTTAGATCACCCACTGCAAATCCCTCGCCTGTGTATCCACGCGCCTTTCTTAAATCTCTAGTAGTAGTATCCATTTGGTAGTATTCCAAAGGCACTAGACTCAACATCATACCAACGCGATCTGAAAAAAGTGGTAGGAAGGTCTCGGCATATAAATTATAAGTTTGATCTCCAACACTACTATGTACATCCATCCCCAGTTTCCCATAAGCTTCTGCAGCAATCAATCCATTTTTAATCGTAGATACAGGTAAGGCATTAGGGCCAAAAAAGGCTGGAGAGGTGATCAGATAATCGTGCCATGGTGTTATGCCATCCCAGTTGTGTTTCTCATTCCACCATTGGTAATCTTCCTGTGCCCAAAGCCCACCTGTCGAAGCAAGAATAACCCAAAAAAGAACTATATATCTGATAAGCATTTTCATACAAGCAAAATCAGCTGTTGGAAAAAGAGTATTAATCGACCTGAATGACGGCAGATGAACTACCATCACTATAGATATATATCAATAACCTATTGGCTTGAATAGTCGTTTCACGACCTAAGATATCTACTACTTTAATCACCTCCTTTACGGGCTCCATTTCTTCTTCCTCTGGTTCTTCCTCAGTAAAACAAGGTGCAGCAATACTAATTAAAGGATTCAATTGATTCCAACCAAAACCCAACCTCAAATCAATATACTCTGTGATTCCAAAGTCTACATGTCCACCATAGGCTTCATCTAAACCATTTACAAAATCGGTATATTCAAAACCATAGTCTAAGGGATAATAAGTATCCTCCTGAACAGACAAGCCTAATTCCACTTGCTTCTGTTGTAATAAGGTCGTCCAATCCGTTTGCTCAAAATAAGTCAATACTTCCTCTAAATATCTATTGAATTGATCGCGGTAATATGGAATCGATAGCAGCCGTTCAATGATAGGTCTTTCATCACTGTACCAATTATTCAAGTCCCTAAAGGTCCAATCAATCCCTACCCAATCAATACCGAAGGTATTATCCATATCGTATTCTATGAAAACAAACTTTCCATTAGAAGGCTGCTGATAGAGGTAATAATTATTCTTATTAAAAGCATAGCCATCCCAATGGCCGATAATTTGTTCCACAGCTAGCGTTTTTAAGAATAAGTCTACTTCAAAGTGCTCTTCAATAAAACACGGAAATTCATTGTTATTGGCATAGTTCAATTGGTAGAGAAACTGAATCAAACCACTATAATCTTGTGCTGACTTATTCGTTTTCAATTCATAAGACCATTGATACTCTGAGGTCGAAGTGCCTCTATACATCATATCTGAGCCCCATAGACATTTATATAAATTCCCTTCATCGTCATCAACGAATCGCTTTTGAAGAAATTCATCATCAATATGCTCCACATTCAAATACAGTCCCTTGTATTCCTCATTGATAAATAATTTGACAAAACTAGCTCTTGAACTCACTAAACCATTATCCGCTAAAACCTTTAAGCTCAGCCAATACCTCAACAGGGAGGGATCATTATGCTGCCCAATCAAATTCATCTTTTCCAAGCCCTTAAACTTCTGTCCACTAACAAATTCGTTAAAAGATATCTTAAAGGATTTTTTGTCTGCATTACGAGAAGTATTTCCTCTAACTCGAAAACCTACATCAACTATGGATTTAGTATAATCTGCTGATTCATATAAAAATGACGCTGAAAAATGATAGTCGCTATACAAACTATCGCCTAGTAGAGTATTTAGATCATTTTCATCTATTGATATGCGAATTTCTGCTACCTCATCTTGCAAAAAGGCTTCATTATTTGCTGGGTGTTCAATGGATTGCCCATCAACAGTAAAAGAAAATACCAACATCCATAAAATAAAAAAATACCGCATCGTTTAGGACTGAATTTATATTTGAATATACAATGAAAAAAGAGGAAATAATTCAAAGGATAGGTATGGACCTAAAGAAAAAACATTTTAAGTCAATTATTGTCTTGAATCCAGCTTAAAATCAGACTTGAATCATCATAATCTCTAATCACCTTTTCCACACCAGCGTTGGACAATTTCCCATTACCATGAATATCCACTCCCACAAAATCAATCCCAAGCAATTGAGTGGTTCGATAGTCCCATAGGCCATCCCCAAAATATGTAATGGAATCAAATCCCTTTAGCTTATGCTTATCTCGAGCCTCTTGAACGACTAGCTCAACGATTCGACCTCTATCATAATGATCACTAGAGGTTTTGAAAATAAAGTGCTCAAGATCCAATCCAACCGAACTACATTTGAGTATAGCATTTGCTCCCCATCCCCCTGTTGCAAATCCAATGATACAATCCGTTCGAGCATGTAAAAGTTCTATAAACTTCAAAGCATTATTAACCGCCTTAAACTTGTGTTTTACACCATCCAGCAATTGATAATAATAGGTCTTCATTTGATCTAATTCTTCTCCTGAAGGTGCTCTATCAAAATATTGCTCAAAAATAGTGGTCATCATCCAAGCATCCGTAACATGTTTAAAGTCGTTCCATGCTACCGCTCCCAAATCAAGTTGATATAAGTCTGCAAAGGTCTGAATGAAGCATTTATCATCTTCATCTACTGAATCCAGAATAGTGCCATCAATATCGAAAATGATTAAATGCATAGTATATTTTCCTCTATAAATTACTGGCTTATCTCAAAAAGAAACCTATTTTCATAGGGTCCAAAGGATCAATGATAAAGGTGTGTTCACCTGTAATAAATGCACTCCCTTTTACCTCTGGAATTACTGCATCAAAGTCCCCAAAAGATGTGGTCTTATGCACCTTTCCTTCGAATACAGATCCAGTGATACTTTCTACTTTCATAGTCTCCCCAATAGACAATTCCCCTCGTTTATGATGAATGGCCATACGACCAGACACACCAGAGCCTGTTGGACAACGATCTACCTCACCCTCGGCAAACACACATACATTCTTATTATCTGCCCGATCGGTTGGACTTGGATCGATAAAGATAGTGCCATATAAAAAACTCAAATCGGCTTCAAAGGGATGTACAATATCAGCATCCTGGTTCATGACTGCATGTTTAATTTGCATAGCTTGCTGGATAATCTGTGCATAATGCTTGGCATCTAAAGCTAGATTCAAGCTATTTCTACTTAAATCTACATAAGCATAAAAAGCGCCTCCATAAGCTAAGTCATAAGTCACTTCGCCTAATCCTTCTACCTGCACCTTACGATCCAGCGCTACAACAAAACTCTCCACACACCTAAACCTCACCCCATTAATTTGACCTTGTTCTATATCAACAAAAGCCTCTATGCGACCACAGGGTGCATCAATTTTTATTAAATTTTCACCGTCCTGTGTATCTATCCAATTCATTTTAACGGCCAAAGTGGCTATGGCAATTACCGCATGTCCACACATGGTACTATAGCCCTCATTATGCATGAAAATGATACCAAAATCTCCCTCCTCATCATTGGGTGGAGTCAAAATACAGCCATACATGTCTGCATGTCCTCGAGGCTCAAACATCAATGCAGTCCGCAGGTGGTCATAATGATCTTTACAGTACCGTCTTTTAGCTAAAACGTGCTCCCCTTCCAATGCTGGAAAACCATCCACAATCACCCGCAGCGGTTCCCCACCCGTGTGCATGTCGATGGTTTTTATCGCTACATGTCCTGCTGGGATTTCCACCGCAGTCTGACTTAATATCTTATGGTATACTTTTGACATCTGTCCATTTTTTATAATAATATCGAGCTGCAACCAAATCTTCCAAAGCATAGCCCACTGATTTAAACAGGGTGATATCAGATGACTTTCGTTCAAAAAAGTCCTTAGTTTGGCATAAATCGAAAAGATCTCCAAGAATGTGATCCATGCTAATTACACCTTGTTCAAGCGGGATTTTTAAATCCCCACTTTCTTGAATGGCCATTGATTTCACATCAGCAAATACTTTTGCCTGGCGCAGCACCTCATCATCTGCTTCTCTCATATGAGGTTTGAAAGAACCCACCAAATCAATATGTTGACCAGCCTTTAGGTATGCTCCATGAATTAATGGTGTTTCACTTAAAGTTGCTGTACTAATGATATCTGCTTTTGGAATAGCAGATTCTAAATCCTCAACCACCTCAATAGCATAAGATTCCTTACTTAAAATCTCTTTTACCTGTTCAGCTTTACTGCTGTTTCTGCCCCAAATCAATACTTCTTCAATCGGCCTAACGGCACTATGTGCTCGAATAAGTTCCGGGCTTAGTGCACCAGTGCCTATCATTAAAAGTGTTTTACTAGAGGGATTAGACAAAAAGGAAGACGCTAAAGCAGAAGCTGCAGCTGTCCGTTTATTCGTCAAACTTTTCGCATCCAAAATAGCTTTGACGACTCCACTTTCTGCATCGAGGTATAAATAGGTGCCTTGTATAGAAGGTAGATTAAGCTTGAAATTATTCGGGCTTAAAGTGACCACCTTAACTCCAGCATCTGCACCATCCTGCCAAGCCGGCATTAACAACATTGTGGTATCTGCTCCGGACTGCTTATTGGGAAAATCATGATGATGACGTTCAGGGGTGAGCATATCATTGTTAGAAAACCCCATTTGAAGCCCATAGACCAAGTCTGCAAAATTCGTATTTGCTTCAATAAATGCTTGATCTATAAATATCGGTGATTGCATAAGCTTTATGCCTTTACAAAATGACGCTTCCTCTATAAACTTAAACTTATTCCACTTCCTGCTCTAATTGTGCAAAAAGCCCATCTAACTCCAGCTGTACTTCCTCTGCAGCTGCCTGTTCTCCAAGTGCTTTCAATGCAGCATATTTACCTTCCAAAGATTTAGCTCGCCTAGGCATTCTAGCCAGTGACCGATCAAATTGATCTTTAGCTTCCTGATACCGCTCTTGTGCTAATAGCCATTCACCATATTGTTCAAAGGAAGGCTTAGCTATGCTAGGAGGTCCGGTAGGATAATTGGTCCTATCCTCCAAATCTACTGCTTGTTGCATCTTAGATTCAAATAGAGTCTCATCTTTATCCAATAAGGCCTTATAGGCTTCTATTTGATTGACCATCACCTGAGCCATGCGAACAGCATTCTCCGTAGGCGCATACCTGCTATTACCAGAGGCACACATGGCCACACCTGAATCCCCAATATTCAAAGAGTCTAAATAAATCTTAGAAGTCAACCATTTGATTTCCTCTTCCAATGTCTCAACATCTTGATTTTGAAAAGCAAGCTGAGCCCGTGTAAAGCTTCGCTCCGCCTTAGAGGATATACTTAAATCAGTAACATCTACGTCTAGATCAAGCTCATTATTAGCGCCAGCTTCACCTGTTTCAACTAATTGGCTGTTTTGCATACCCAACAGGTAACCTCTCGCTCCTTTAGTGGGATCTTTGGGTGCATAGGTCAGCATTTCGCTCAGTAGTTGTGCTGCTTCCTCATAGCGACCCTGTTGTAACAAACCATAATGCCACCAAGCTAAAGAGTGATAGCCCCTTGCACCATCCGAAAGACCTAAATCTTCCATTCTAGCGACACTAGCATCGTAAGAGCGCTGATTCGAATGGACTACACCGGTCCAATTTCCTAAGGCTAAATAAATATGAGATGGCATATGCAAAGCATGGGCAGCATCTGGAGCTACCTGAGCATAAGCATCTGCAGCATCTACAGCATCAGCAGCAGAAACAGGGCCATCTAAAGCATGAATTTTATAATGTAAGGCACCTGGATGCAATGGATTAACCGCAATAATCTCATCAGCAATAGCCGCAGCTTTACGCAGATCATCACTACCATCTCCATAATTTTCAGTGGTCCAAATTAACGAGAGGGCAAAAAATGCTGCAATCTCCTGGTTCGTAGGATATTTTTTATGCAGTGCACTCAAATGCTCTTTAATCAACATATTCCGGGTATCAAAATCCCCTTCTCCATACATCAACTCTACCACAGCCCACAAGTCCTGCTCCATAGGATCTTCAATGCTGGCCATTCGATCTTGACGAGTAGGTCCAAAACGAGCAATCACCGCTTTCCCATCTTCTGTATTTTGCAGCTTCCATAATGCCTTGTAATGGCACATTGCTTCTCCCCAATGCGTCAACACCTCTGTACTATCTAATGCAGTAGCCTCTTCAAAAGCTGTTAAAGCATCATCGTACTCAAAATTATGTAACAAAAGCAGCCCCTCATCAAATTTATCTTGAACGGTAGGATTGACTGTAAAGCCATGCTCTAATTGTCCCAAAACAACCGAATTGGATTCATCTACTGTTTGTTGATTGGAACAATTAACTAGGAATAAGCCAGTAAGAAAAAGGAATGGTATTGACCTCATTTTTAGAATATTTATGTATTACACTTAAGTTATTGATTCTTTTCTTATTACAATAAATATTCTAGTAAAAAGACACTGGGCACATAGAGATCTATGTGCCCAGTTCAGTAGGTAACTACTTATTTTTTATAATCGGGATCATGATTAACCATAATATCCTGCGCTACAGCATGCAGATCAGTATTAAAGCCCGTATCGTAATCAAAGGCACTTAAGTCAACACCATACAAACTATTCAACCAAACTAGGCTACCTGTCTCCCGAATGATATCACCTTGATGCCCTTTTGCGTCCGTGAACAGTGAAGTGGCTTGAGGCCCCATCAAACCTATATCATCTAGTAGCTCCCCATCTAATTTCATCTGTGCTAAGTGCTTACTAGACCAACCTGTTGGGACCGTGAAGATATTGGTATTGGGAAATTCAACACGCAATTGATTAACCATAGAATCGTGAACAATTACATTCACTGCAAAATCATAATAAGCCTGAATTGAAGTGAATCCATTTACCTGAGCCAATGAATCCCAGCTTGCAGGAAAATCAATCTGTGGAATAGCAATAAAAATTTCAATATCAGGATTGCTTTGCAAGGCGTAATCAATCCACGCTCTATGACCCTCAATACGATCATCCGGTTCATGCCCAGCAGTCATCCCAAAAATATCTACATCCCCTTGATCTAGGGCAGCCTTGATGTCCAAATGCTCTTGACTTTGAGCATCATTCCAGAAATTGATAGGTCTTCCGTTTTCCCCTCCTCTAAAAATCAAATCACTTGAGTGATCAATAAATCCAGCACCAATAGCTAGATCATCTAATTTTTCTGCATAAGGTCTAAAAAAACTATTACCGATAAGCAACATATGATAACCCTGTTCCTCATCAGCAACTGGATCATCCACAATAAGACCATCATCTTGCTTACAAGAAGTACACAAAAACAATACACTAAATAAACCAAAAACCAATGTTCTCATTTTCCTTTTTTATTTAAAGACTTAGAAAAACTGATTTGGTTTAATTCGGTTAAGTGTTTATTTCGAGATTTTAATGATCTGCTCTACAATTCGCCCTTTAGTATTTAAATCCCTTACTTCCAATACATAGGTTCCATTAGGCAACTTCGACATATCAAATAGCGCAGTATTTTTTTGATTTAAAATCAACTGGCCATCCATATTGAATAAACTCAACTCGTATTCAAGTTCATTAGACAAGTCTATGAAAACAAAATCACTTGTCGGATTTGGATAAATAGAAATCACCACATCAGATAATTCGTGGGTACTGGAAATCAGATCCATACCATCACAATCCTCGTCAATACCATTATTAGCAATTTCCACTGCATCAGGATTAATTTCAGGATTTTCATCATCGCAATCATCTGCTAGTACAAAACCATCCTGATCCAAATCATCATCCAAAGTACTGACATCACAGTCATCGTCAATCCCATTGTAAGGAATCTCTACAGCACCTGGATTGATATCCGGATTATCATCATCACAATCTTCATCAGCAAAGTATCCATCATTATCTTCGTCGAAAGTACTCAACAGATTAAATTTATAAATCTCAGACACAAAGGCTGGATTGATAGAAGTCGTCCCATTAATGATATATACCTCACCATCTATTACAAATGAAGCTGGTGCCCATCTAGAAGAACTGGGATGAGGTGGTAATGCAGACCAAGTATCATCAACAGGATCATAAGCCCAGAATTCACCAGTTTCCATGGATTGATGATCTTCTCCGTCTCCACTTAGTGCATATCCCCTTCCATTAAAAGAAAATTGAGTGCCCGCAACTCTACCCTCTGCTGGTAAGAAAGCTACGTCCTCCCAAGTACCAGCCTGGATATCATATCTGTACCAATCAAAAAAGATTCCATTTCCATGGCCAAAACCGGTATATACATAATTTCCGATTCCAAATTGATATGGGTGGTGTCTAGGCACGGAAGGGAAATCGGCTTTTTGAGTCCAAGTATTCGTTGCTATATCGTATTCCCACCAATCATTCATATTCCCCGTGTTCTGACCTCCGCCAAGCCCAACAAAGACTTTTCCATTTTGCGCAATCATGGCAGGATGTATCCGAGCTTCACAAGGACAAGGTTCCAACTCCGTCCAACTCATATCAGCAGGATCAAAAACCCACAAATCCTTTAAGCGAAATGATCCATTTGTTCCAAAACCAAAATAGGCCTTACCATCATACGTATCCCCAATAGCAAATCCCCTTGCTCCACCTGGGAAGGGTGGCAACTCATACCATGCATCTGCCGCAGCACTATACATATAGAATCCATCCAGCACCTCTGTTTCTGAATTTCCTGACACGATATACCCAATGCCATTTAAACTAAATCCGAAAGAGTGATGTGTTTGGTTGAAAGACGCTGGCAAAGAACTCACCTGCTCCCATTCTTGAGCATGTACATGTAGAGCAAAAACAAATGTCAATAAAAGACTGTAAAAGAGCTTCATATTTGAAGGTTTAGTAGCTAAGGGAATAATGGTTAAAGATTATTTTAAAGATATCCAACAATAGTAATTTACTTGCACAACTTTGAATATCTGCTTCCAAAAACAATTCAACTACGCAAAAGTTTACACTTTTATAGAGAAGACCAAGATATACTTTCATCAGAAATCCACCTAAAGATTTACCATCATAAGGATCAAAATACTAATATTCATCCTACCGTAAATCAATCAGTTGGAGATTAAAACCACTAAAAAAACACTTCCTAATTCTTTAAAATTCTGCCTTCATTTAATTACATTAGAAGTAGAAGCTAACCAAAGAAATTATGCGTATTTTCAATTCTATTTTAGGTATTTTTTTCATTTGTACTATTCCCGTTTTTAGTCAATCCAATTTAGAAGCCATAGAGCAAGCAGCCCAAGGCTTATCCCTACGTGCAATTGGCCCTGCAAATATGGGTGGGCGTATTGCAGATATTGCGGTAAATCCTCAGAATAAAAGTGAGTGGTATATAGCCGTGGGATCTGGCGGGGTGTGGAAAAGCAGTAATGCAGGGATAACCTGGCATCCAGTATTTGATGATCAATCCGTTTATTCTATAGGTTGCATCACCATAGATCCCAACAATCCAAACATCGTATGGGTAGGTACAGGAGAAAATGTAAGTGGACGTCATGTCGGATGGGGAGATGGCATATACAAAAGTATGGATGGAGGTCAATCGTGGACCAACATGGGATTAGATGGAACAGACCATATTGGAAAAATACTAGTAGACCCTAGACAATCCAATACCATATTTGTTGCTGCAGAAGGACCACTTTGGTCGTCTGGTGGTGCAAGAGGGCTCTATAAATCCACAGATGGTGGTCTAAGCTGGGCTGCAGTCCTAACTATTGACGAAAATACAGGTATAACCGACCTAGAGTTCGATCCCTCCAATCCAGATATCATCTATGCAGCAGCATACGAAAGAAGAAGAAAAACCTGGTCGCTTCTAGCAGGTGGTTCTAATTCGGGGATATACAGATCAAGCGACAATGGTGAAACTTGGGAAAGACTGCATGCAGGTCTACCCCAAGGAGACATGGGTAAAATTGGTTTAGCCGTCACAGCGGCCGACCCCAATAGGGTATATGCCACCATTGAAGCCAACGATAATGAAAAAGGATTTTACCAATCTACTGATAAAGGGGCAAGTTGGACCAAGAAAAACAGCTATGTTTCCGGGGGAACTGGTCCACATTACTATCAAGAAATTGAGGCCTCTCAGACAGACCCAAACTTAGTTTACCAAATGGACGTATTCCTCCATGTTACACGAGATGGTGGAGAACATTTTGATTATTTGGTAACAGGAAAAGAAAAACACAGTGACAATCATGCACTATGGATTGACCCAGACAACGGAAACCACCTGATTGCTGGTTCAGATGGTGGTCTCTATGAAAGCTTTGACGAAGGGGCCAAATGGAGGCATTTTTCCAATTTACCTATTTCCCAGTTTTACAAAATAGCCCTAGACAACGAAGAGCCATTTTATAATGTAGTTGCTGGTGCTCAAGATTTGGGAACTTTAATTGGTCCATCCAGAACTACTACTACAGAAGGTATAGAAAATCATCATTGGTATGTGCCATTAGGCGCTGATGGATATGATGCAGCATTTGACCCCGAAGATCCCAATGTGGTGTATATGGAGATTCAAGGAGGCGAATTGAATAGACTAGATAGAAGAACCGAGGAGATTATAGATATTAAACCTAGACCAGCACCCAATGACCCACCAGAAAGATGGAATTGGGATAGTCCAATCATTATAAGTCCTCAT